>SKUL01000112.1 GCA_007129985.1 Flavobacteriales bacterium | reverse complement strand
GTTAATGAATTACTTGGGGCAATCGGCCATTTCGCTCTCAAGATTCAGCGACGGCCGTATGCGCAAGGCTTGCTTGAAATCAGCGCAGGCTTTGTCCATTTTTTCCATGGCAGCGTAGGCTTTTCCTCTGTCTCGATAAAAGAGAAAGTCTGCCGGCTCTTTGTAAATGGCGATGTTGAATTTGTTGGTTGCCAAATCGTATTCTCCTTTCTCAAGGTGAATAAGCCCTTGAACATAATACGACATGGCGTGGTCGGTGAGTTGAAGTGAGATTTCAATGTCCTGCGTAGCCTTTTCATACAGTCCCATCATGGCGTAGGTGTGTCCCCGAAAAATATAGGCAAAGGGATCGCGGTTGTTGATGACGAGTTCCTCGGTAAAGGACTTGGCGGCATCGGGGTAGTTCTCGAGGTTAAAGTAGGCGGCTCCCACGTTGTAGTTGACCAGTTTGCGTTTGGGGTCCATGGAGCGCGCCTGAAGAAAACTGCTCAGCGCTTCGGCGTATTTTTCCTGCCGAAAGGCGAGATTACCTTGTTCCATCAGTTCGGCAACCGGGTCGCTTTCTTCTACCTCGCGTGCCTGAAGCTTTTTGAATTTTAGTCCGCAGCCGCTCGAAAACAACATGGCTACAATTATAAGAAGAGGTAGGTATCTGGTCATTTTGGCTGGTTTGGAAAAGGTTAACGAATATCGAATTTCAGGAGGGATTGGTTTTCGAGAAAAGCCTCTAGTTTGTCGCCCACTTGAACAGGGCCCACTCCCTCCGGTGTTCCGGTAAAAATAAGGTCGCCGATTTTCAGGGTCATGAATTTGGAAACATCCTCTATAAGTTGGGGAATGGAAAAAATCATGTCGGCGCTGTTTCCTTCCTGCACGGTCTGGCCGTTTTTCTCCAACCGAAATTGAATGGCTCCGGGGTTGGGAAGCTGACTTACTTTTGCAAACTTTCTGCTTACAGGGGCGCT
Organism: Flavobacteriales bacterium; assembly: GCA_007129985.1. GTDB lineage: Bacteria > Bacteroidota > Bacteroidia > Flavobacteriales_D > SKUL01 > SKUL01. The sequence continues at coordinate 3,680 of SKUL01000112.1, read as the reverse complement.
GTGGTCAAAAGCTTTGGCGCGCTCCCAGGGATGGCCTTTTTCCTTGCATTGCTGCTGAACATCCCGCGCGGTAAAATCAACACCGATTCCTATTTCATCGTAGTACTTGTGCGCGTGCTCGGCGGCAATGTGCTTTCCCACTCTGTTGATTCGCACCACCAGCTCCACCTCATGGTGCAGGTCTTTGGTGAAATTGGGATAAAAAAAAGGATGCCCTTTGGGAATGAGGGCGGTTTCCGGTTTCAGGAAGATAATGGGTTGCTCGGGAACGGGGTTGTTGAGTTCACGGGCGTGTTTGGCATAATTGCGCCCTACACAGATAATCTTCATGCTACATAGAATCTTTAATCGTAGTAAGGACTTTTTTGGTGTACATCGGAAAATCGCCGCGCATCATCCAACTGTAATAGCCGGGGTCTTTGGTAAGTACTTCCGTAACCGGCATACCCTTGTATTTTCCAAAGTTAAAAACGGGTACGTCATCGTTATTGTACACTATGCGGCCCATCAGGTCAACATTGTTCTGAACCTTGGAGAATTGGTGAATACTCTCGATGGTATTGTCGAAAGGGACCAATTCATTGCCAAAATCATCCTCAAGTGACTGTCCCAAATAGCGCTCCATTTGGGCTTTGAAAATTTCAAGGGTTGCTTCGGTATCGGCCAGTGCGCTGTGCGCGTTGTTCAGAATTTTACCGCAGTAAAACCGATATCCGGCGGCGAGGGTTCGTCGCTCCAGCTTGTGAAAAATGTTTTGTACGTCCACCATGTTTCGCTCGCTTAAGTCAAAGAAGATTCCTACACGAAGAAACTCCTCAGCCAGCAGCGGAAAGTCGAATTTGTTGGAGTTGTACCCGGCGAGGTCGCAATCAAACAGTAGTTTGAACAACTTTTTGCTCAGGGCTTCAAAAGTGGGTTCATTGGCCACATCTGCATCGTAAATTCCATGAATGGCGCTGCTTTCGGGTGGTATAGGTCTTTCCGGGTTCACCCTGAAAGCGTGTTTTTCTTCTGATCCATCGGGGTTCCATTTCACAATGGCTATTTCAACGATGCGGTCGGTAGCAACATCCACACCCGTGGTTTCGAGGTCAATAAAAGCAAGCGGACGTTCCAGTTTTAATTTCATGTGAGGGCTTTGTGCCAAAGGTAGCCAATCCCCGCTGAAGGGCAGGATGCTTAAGTTAATGACAGAATCTATTTACCCGCCTGTTGAAGCCTGATAACCTTGATGTTCTGTTCGGCTTGTGCATAATAATCAGAAATCATCATCAACTCGGAGTGCGGTTGGTAGCCGTCGGCATCCATATAGAGGTAATACTTGCCCGGGTTCAAGGCCATCACGTATTTTCCACTTTGTGGATGGGGTCTGTAAATTCCAACAAGCTCATCAAACTCGTCGGTTACTTTTATTTCGGATTGAATGAAAGGTGTTTCAGGCAATCCGGTAGGCACTTGTATGCGCACAAGGGCAGGCATGTTATGGCGTTCGCCAAAATCTACCCTGTAAATATCAAGGTCTCCTTGAGAATCCTCTCGCCAGGTGGAGATATATGCGCTGGTTTGATCGGCATTGAAGGCGATGGTTCGGTCATCGCGAGGGGTATTGATGGGATAGCCCATGTTTTTGGGACGTGTCCAAATGTTATGAACCGGATCCCATTCGGTAAGAAAGAGGTCGTATCCGCCCATTCCGGGGTGGCCATTGGACGAAAAGTACAGGTAGTTACCATCAGCAGAGAAGTGTGGAAAGTCTTCGTTGAGTGGAGAGTTTACTTCGCTTCCTAGATTTTGAGGTTCTGACCATCCTCCTGTTGGAAGTTTTCTGATGATATACAGGTCGAGACCTCCGAATCCACCTTTACGGTCACTGGCAAAAACGATAGAATTTCCGTCGGGCGAAATGGTGGCGGCTGATTCAAAGGAGCCAATGTTGTTTATTTCGTCAAATGGCACTTTCCGTTGAAATGTTTTTCCGCTTCGGTAACTCACAAAAACGTCTCCGTAATGCTCTTCGTCATCGTGAAAGATAAAGATATGGCTGGCGCTGTTGGACATTCCAACAAGGATGTCGTCGTAAATGCTGTTTACGTTTCTGTTCAGGATTTCAGATTTTTTAAACTCACCCTCCAGCAGTGTACTTTGGTATACATTGGCGGGATAGTAGCCGTCAAACTCCGGTTTTGAACTCCCTTCTTTGCGTCTCGAATTATACAGTATCAAGGATTCATCACTGGTAATGAAAGGATTGTAATCGGGATATGCGCTGTTAATTTCCGGCCCCATGTTGTGGAAGGTGACATCCACAGGAAACTTCATCAACTCCTTGGCTGTTTGGCAGTCTATCACACGTTTACGGATATCATCGCTCAATTTTGCGGATACGTTCTCAAGATACAGATGGTAGCTTTCTATGGCCTGGTCAAAGGCATAGTTTTGAGCATGGGCTTCGGCCATGGTGTAATATGCCGATTTGGGGTATTTGGGTTGTTTCATTACCCGCTCCATGTAGGTGACTGCTTTCGATTTGTCGCCGTTGAGGTTCAGAATACATTCGCTGGCATAGATGTTTACTTGAACATCATTGGCGTCTTTCTTGAGCAATGATTCAAACTGAACAAGCGCAGCGGAAAAGTTACCTTGGTTATAGAGAGACTTGGCTTCAGAAAGTGACTGCCCGTAGCCATATAAGCTGAACGCAAAGTGCAGAACGAGGGTGATTACAATTCGATTCATAGAAACCGTACTTGATTACCGAAAAGTAAGAAAAAACCCTCCGCCTTTCGGGGAGGGTTTTTCAAGTTTTTAAACGTACTTATTAACCATTACTTGGCCGTAATCTTTATGTACTGATAAGGTTCGTACTTGGTTACACCTGTTACAGGGTCATTTTCGTACTTTGGGCCTTGAACAATGGCGTTCACATCGGCGATCTTAATCTTCGATGGATCCAAACCTTTGTTTTTGATTCCGGTCAGGATTTTTTCCTTGGCATCCTCAGCACGTTTGTTGGCGAGGTTTTCGTTGGTTCGATAGGTTTGGGTTGGAACCCGTGATGCGCTTCCTTCAATACTGATGGTGGCCTCGCCATACTTCTTGATTAACTCGGCGAGGTCGTTCATAAAGATGGTGAAGCGCGCTTCATCCAACGGAATCATTCGCTCATTGTATTTGTAGTACTTGTCGAAAACAAGCGTACCGATTTCGGCTTTGGTAACGTGGGTTTGCTCCCCATCAGTAGTGGTAACCACCGTTTTGGTTCCTTCCACCTCGCGGGTTTGAACCACACCATCGTCGGTGGTAGCTATACCGCGTAGCGACAAGGTTTTTACAGCCGAGCCCTCAAGGTCAACAGGGTTGAGGGTGAGCTCTTTTTGAATTTCGTTGTAGCAGGTTTCGCAGGGTACGTGAATGTACTCGTTGGCGATTGATTTTCCGGATACCCGATAATCCACGCTGTAGTCCACACAAGGGGGCAGGATGGCTACAAATACACCATCACGCATGCGGGGCTTGTATTGCTTGGTGACACCGGTTTGGGTGTCGGTTACATAAATGGTGGTGCTTTCAGGAACGCGGGTTCCTTCAGCAGTTACAACGAAGCCTTTCAGCACGGTAAGACAGGGTGCGCGTTCTGATTCGGGCAGCTCCACCATGTAGATGTCTTTCTCTCCGAATCC
>SKUL01000367.1 GCA_007129985.1 Flavobacteriales bacterium | reverse complement strand
TACAACAGCCCCTACAACAAAAACGACCGCGCCACCAATATGGCCATTGACGATGATGGGGATATTATTGTATCGGGCCAGTGCGAGATTAACGATTCGACTACGACGTATTATACGGTGAAGTATGTGGAGCGAATAGTTACTAATCTCACAAGTGAAATATCATTCCAGTCTTCAAAATACTTCACCCCCAATGTGGGACAAATTCGAAGAACAGACGGCACATTAGCGGAAGAAGTGGTTTTTATCAACAAGAGTGAATCCCCGACTTTGTTTGTACAAAATGACATTCTGAGTTATGTATATGCCCTTCGGGATGTTAACTCAACAGACAGCTTAAGAACTGACACACTATATCGTGTAGACATGGTGCTTAACCCCGACAACAAAGATCAAAGGATCTATCCGATGGATAAGCTAACGTACTTCGAAAACTTTTACCTGGATTATCTCCCTGCCGCAAAAGAGCGAATAAATCCATTTCATCGACTCATTGGTTTTGACGTGTATAGGCATATTGACATTTCACTATCTCACAAATCATCAGGCACTGCGGCGCATTTTATCGCAAAACCAGGTTTTAACATCAATGACATCAGATGGATTTATGAGGGTGCTGATAGTGTTTACATTGCAAACAATGTGTTGCATGTAACTACTCCGATAGGAATAATTGAGTTTGATCAACCCAATGCATGGCAAATAGATGCCAACGGTAATGAGATTCCGCTCTCATGGCAACCATCCTATGTCTTGGCAGATAATAAAGTAGGATTTCAAATTGGGGAAATAAATGAATCCTTGAGCTTGATTATTGAGCTGGAAAAAGTTGCCGGTTCAGTCTCATCTGCATCTGAAGTTCCTGAGTGGTCTACCCTGCTGGGTGGTTTTTTAGGGGGTGAGCATGCGTATGATGTATCTGCTTCATCAGAAGGAGACATTTACACTTGTGGCATGACAGCCGCTATTGATTTCCCCATGAATCCAAATGAGCCGAACCCTCAAGTATTTACCTCAATTAATGGACCGGAGGATGCTTTTATTTCAAAATTTTACGGTGATGAATATTCACTTGCATGGTCTTCATACATAGGGAGCCAAGGGTTCGATGTGGGCTATGGAGTAGCTAACGATGACTTGAATGCTGTTACCTACATGTGCGGAGCAACTTTGGTAGAAGGCTGGCATATGTTCAATTCGGCATTGGCTTTGAGTGGCGATAGTTATGTTGATAATTCTGGCAGTCCTGAAAACTATAAAGGGTTTATATCACGGTTTGATAATGAAACCGGATTTGCACAGTGGTTAACACTTTTTGGAGATATAGGCTCTGAATGCAGAGCCCTTGAATGCGACAATGACGGAAACTTATTTGTGGTAGGGATTGTTGAAAAAACAACAGCTCACAATGGGTGTATGGCTCCGGAGAACGGTGGGTTCACAGTGTGTGATCCGGGCAATGGAGCATTCATTCAGGATGTGCACGGAGACGATACTAATCCGATACCAAATGTAAATGATTCTTTCATTGCCAAGTTTAATAGCCAAACTGAACTTGTATGGAGCACTTTTTTCGGGGGACTTGGTGATGATTTTGCCAATGACATTACCATTGACAACGAAAACGATAAACTATATATTGTCGGTCGTACCTGGAGTAGCGCCAGTTATAGCGGTACGGAATGCGGAGACAATACGGGCTTTCCTCTTTGCAATAGTAATGGCTTTTTCAATAGCACATTACTCGGAAGCACTGATGCATTTATTGCAGGATTTGATCTAAGTGGTCAACTATTTTGGTCTACGTATTTTGGTGGAAATGGAAATGAAAATGGATTAGGTATAGCCACTGATTCTGATGGTGCACTGTTTGTATCCGGAATAACAAGTTCTGAACTGAACAGTAATAACAATTGTGGAATGCCGGACAATGGTGGATTTCCAACCTGCGATAATGGAATTGGTTACACACAAAATTTCGCTGGATTGACAGATGCATTTGTTTCCAAATTCAACACTTCCCAAAACCTCACGTGGTCAACCTTTATAGGAGGTGCTGATTATGAACAGCCCGAATATTGGGTAGGAGGAAAAAAAGTAGTGGTTGATGGCTCAGGGAATGCCTTTTTGTTTGGTACTACCAATAAACACAATACTAACCCTTATCCATCTTTTTTTAACGAATCTTTTTACAGTCAGCTTGTTCATCATAATCCTAACACTGGCACCTTTAGCATGGATGCATTTGTTACAGGGTTCTCAACAAGCGGAGAAATGTTTTATTCCAGTTTTTTCGGTGGAGAAGGGATGGACATTGCAGGAAATATTGCCGTTCATAACGATAAATTATTCATTTGTGGTGGCTCAAATAATGGCGCATTGTTTCCATTCAATTGTCCTGAAAACGCCCATTGTCAAACTCCTGCAACTGGAGACTTTCCTATTCCTCGAAAGGCGTTTGTCGCCCAAATTCAGGTCGGGCCTTTAACGCAGATAGAGAGTTTGGCTTTGAGCTATGAAAAATCACAACTCATATTGTACCCAAACCCAACTGCCGATTTCGTCAATATGGAATTCCTTCGGAAAACCGAAAAATTTGAATCTGTTATCTTGTTTAGCATTACTGGAGTGGAACTTACAAGGTATCACAACATATCTCAAAATGGAGACAGTCGGTTCGTATTGGATATGTCGAAGTTGCCACGAGGGACATACATTGCTCGTGTACAATCAAACTTAGATTCGTACGCTTCAAAAATTATTCGACAATGAGACTGCTGTGTCACTTGCTGGTCATTTTTACCAGCTTTTTATGTGATAAATACGCCTATTGTCAACAATGGGAGCTACTGGGAAATGGTGTGTCTGGACCTGTACACAGCATGTACGCCGACCATGATAATGATTTCTTATATCTCACCGGCCGTTTCCATTGGTTGATGACAGAAACGGATACTATAACAGTAACGGCTATGGCGATATGGGATGGCAATAACTGGCTGACACTGCCAGAAGCCGATATTACTTGCCAAGGTTTTCTTTGTAACCCTGTAGGTACCGTGGTTCACTACAACGATGTCATGCTATTTACTGGTATGTTTTCAGACGGGCAATTTATGAAAATGTTAGCTAATAGCGAATGGCAAAATTTTGGTGAGCCAAACGATTTAGCTGGTTTACGTTTGGTTGGAGATGAATTATTTGCTCTAGGACTTTTTACAGAGATAGGCGGACAGTACATTTCGAATCGGATAGCCCAATATGACGGTGCCAATTGGCACCAATTCGCGAGTGAATTGGAAGGGTTTACGTCAATTACCAGTTTTTCCCAAATTGTTAAATACCAGGGCAACTATTACGTTGGAGGGAATTTCAAAAACCCTGATGGCAGGAATAACATTATGTACTGGGATGGTATCGCTTGGCATCCGCTGGGTCAAGGATTGTTAGGAGGGATTTCATGGGTAAACAGTATGCATGTTTATAACGACTTGTTATACGTTAGCGGGTATTTTACACAGGAAAACGGCAACGCGGGTAATTTCATTATGGCATGGAATGGTGAAGAGTGGTTGGATGTATTTCCGCAGCTTAATTTCTTCGCTGCCGCCGGTATGCTGGTGCATGATAACGTGCTGTATATTACCGGTTTATACCTTGCTGAGGATCCGTGCTGTGTATATACGATTGGGACTTATGATGGGGCACAATTTTGTACTTTCGGGGGCTATATGCCCTTTCCTCCGCAGGCTCCCAACAGCTACCCACATCAAATTGCAATTCTACACGACAAGGTGTATGTGAGAGTAGGCATCACCTTTTTTGGTGAAAGCTTTAATTACTTAGCCCGCATTGACAAAGACACTCCTAGCGATTATTGTACGGATATTGTGCCCCTCACAGCAATATCTGAAAACAGTTCGCTCGGTAATATGTTAACCATCCACCCCAACCCCACCTCCTCTTACCTCACCCTCACCGGCAGCGCCCTACTGCCCGGCAGTGAGCTGAAGGTCTATAACGTGGCGGGGCAGCAGGTGTACAGCGAGGTGCTGCCCTACGCACACGAAACCCACACCCTGGATGCGCGCCGCTTTGGCCCTGCGGGCTTGTACCTGCTGCACCTCAACTCGCCCGGCCACACGCCCGTGGTTAAGAAGGTGGTGGTGCAGGGGTGATGGACGAGTGCCATTCCAAGAAAAAATTCTTGCAAATCTCAACTTTTTTACAGATATTGTGCTCAGAACCAATAAACCAACAGCCATGAGCGCCATATCACAGGGTCTTAATTACAACCTTTCTGGGCTTTTCGTAACATTCTTATTAAATGGTAGGAGGGAGCACTACCATCATTCTGTATAATCATAATTACACTCAAATAGATCAAGCAGTGAGATACCTATGGCCGCTAATATCAATAGTTTTTTGGAGCCAGTTTCTGTTTGCCCAAGACTGGTCCGCCCCCGGGTATTTCAACCACTACATTTTCTCCCTTGAAACCGACAATTCAGGAGAGCATCTTCTCATTCAAGGGCTCTCTAAATCTATTGATAATTCCATCAATATTCAAGGTTTGGCCAAATACGACGGAATGAACTTTTCTACAATCAACGGAAATGTGATGGAGCCTCCGGATTTCTCTTTAATACCTCAACAAAGTAGGTTAAAGTTCTTTAACGGGAAGCTTTTCTTCTACGGGAAAGGCAGCGGTTTAGATGCTCTTCCAACCATGGAGGGCGATACCGTGGGAAACAATTACCTGATTTTCGAAAATGGACAATGGAATAAATGGGAAACCGAGTGGGATGACGGAGCGCAATGGAACAATCGCTTGACATGCATGGAGGTAATTGATGATGAACTCTGGTTGATACCACGAAAGCAGAATTATTATGACAGTTTCAGGTGGGCGAGAGCACAGTTGGACGGAAGCATAAACTATTTTGAAATACAAGCTAGTGAAAACCCCGTTGTGGGTGAAATTCAAGGCTATTTTGGTAAAATCGTAAAATGGGGAAATGACTACTATCTTTTGGGCAAATTCATCACGGTTAACCCAAACGGAACGAGCTCACAAGTTCACATACTCAAATGGGACGGTGAAAACAGTTTCGAATACCTTCCACCGGCATTCTTCTATGGATTATCAACCAGTCCTTTTGATATGGTGGTTTACGGTGATAAACTGGTAGTTGCCGGCTATTTTAGCGAATCCATTAGCGGTTCGCCTTCCAACTTTATAATGACCTGGGATGGTGAACAATGGGCTCCTTTGTTTGGTAACGGCACGAATGGAACTGTGCAAAGTTTGAAAGTAATCAATGATCTGTTGTTCTTGGCCGGTAACTTCGGTGTACTTTACCGTGACGATGGTGAGTACCCTGCTTCTTGTGTTGCCTATTACGACGGCAGTCAAGCATATAGACTAAGTGATGAAGTTATAGTGGGAGTAATAACTGATCTTGAAGTATTCCAAAACAAACTATACATTGCGGGGCATATCACGTCCATTCAACTTCAACCCTACGGCGGTATTGCACGCTTTGAAGGAGAACTACCCACCATTAGCCATGTGGATGAGAGCACTTTTGTTGAAAAGAGTCTTACGGTTTACCCCAACCCTTGTCGTGATTTATGCTACCTGGAGCTCCCGTCTGGCCACAACGGAGGGCAGTTACAGGTTTTTGATGTCGGTGGCCGCTTGGTTAGCACAGAACACGTGCCACGTGATACCTACACATGGGAGGTATTTCGGATCAGCGGAGAAGCCAACGGGTTGTATTATCTCAACTTTCAGGAAGAAGGAGGAAATTACTATTCTACCAAATGTTTGATGCAATGATAAATGTGTTTCGAATCTGTTTCGTTTGTGTTGCCCTGATACCTTCGGTAACTATCGCACAGTCGTGGGATGGCATAGGCACTTTTAATGGCTATGCCCAACACCTAGCCGTAGATTCTGTTAACAATGTGTTGTACATTGGCGGTGGCTTCAACCTCATTGATGAGGAACTGGTGGTGCAAGGACTTTGTCGTTACGATGGTCAAACCATTTCTAACATCAAACCAAACACAAATCTGGCGCCTTTTGGCAACAATTTTATGACCATTGAAGCAATGGCGTTTTACAACGGTAATTTATATGTTGCCAGCCATTCCATTAAAAACCATGGCAGTATCGAGGGTGCTCCGATATCCACACAAATTGCGCGTTTTGACGGCGAAAACTGGGAAAGTGTTTTTCCCGAGGTGCTAAATTGCAGATCTATGAAAGTTTTGGGTGATAAGCTTTACCTTTTTAGCTTGTGGTATCCGAACTCTGGCAATGACCCTGAATTCTTGTGGGAGTATGATGGAGTAAATCTTGATTCATTTCTATACGAATCTCCAAACGAGCCATGGGCCTTTCCGCAAACCTTTGGCAATTTGCACGATATTATTGAGTATGACAACGGTTACGTGGTAGCTGGTGATATGGTTTTTAATCTGTTTTACGAAGTGCCCCCTCCATATGGTAAGGACATTTATTTCTGGGACGGTGAATCTGCTGTGAATACCAACTTCAATGGAGGGTTTATGTCTAATTCGGGAGCGCCCAATAACGTTGAACTCCGCACAATGGCATGGTACAATGGAGAGCTTTACGTTGGAGGTTATTTTTCAGCTTTTGGGAATGTTCAGGGAGCTTCGCTGGTCAAAAAAGGTGGTAATAACCTTTGGTACGCCATCAACAACGTTCAAGGAGCGGGCTTTCCGTCCGGCATCGGTATTCACCGCTTGTTGGTTTTTGAGAATTTGCTTTGGATTGTAGGCAGGCTTTCCAATTTTTACCCTGAACCCGGGCAAGCCCCAACACCAATATCCGAAATTGCAATCTGGGATGGCGAAAACGTTTTTTCTCCATCACCGGACGTCTTTGTCGACTTTTCACAAATTTTTGATATCGTACCTTTTCAAAACACCGTTTATATTGCCGGGTCTTTCAGCTTCATCAATGTGAGCCCGATTACTTCAGTAGCCAGGTTTACCGGTGATATTCCGGGAGTGAATACTTCCGTTTCTACTTTCGCCCCGCCCCCTGATTTCAACATCCACCCCAACCCCACCTCCTCTCACCTCACCCTCACCGGCAGCGCACTACTGCCCGGCAGTGAGCTAAAAGTCTTTAATGTGGCGGGGCAACAGGTGTACAGCGAGGTACTGCCCTACGCACACGAAACCCACACCCTGGACGCGCGCCGCTTTGGCCCCGCGGGCTTGTACCTGCTGCACCTCAACACCCCCGGCCATACGCCCGTGGTAAAGAAGGTGGTGGTGCAGGAGTGATGGCTAAAACCTTAGAGTATATGGGGGAGCATAATACGGCGATCTACACAGACTTTGGCCATTCAGTCCAGGTGCAACGCAACGCATGGGCTTGATGGCCAGCCAAAACTACCCAAACAACAACCTAAAAACCTCATCCACTCTCCCCACTTCCACCACCTGAATATTGGTTTTGGCGAGGGTGGCCTTGTGGTGGCGCGAAACAATAATCTGCTCAAAGCCCAGTTTGCCGGCTTCGGCAATGCGCTGGTCCAAACGGCTTACGGTGCGCACCTCGCCGGTGAGTCCCACCTCGGCCGCAAAGCAAATTTTGCGCGGCACTTCTATATTGCTGTTGGACGACAATACCGCAGCCACAATGGCGAGGTCGAGCGCGGGGTCTTCTACCCGCAGGCCGCCCGCAATATTCACAAACACATCTTTCATGGCGAGTTTAAACCCGCAGCGTTTTTCGAGCACAGCCAGCAACATATTGAGGCGGCGCGTGTCAAATCCGGTGGCCGAGCGCTGAGGTGTTCCAAAGGCGGCCGTGCTCACCAGGGCCTGCACCTCTATGAGCAGGGGTCGCGCTCCCTCAACCGTGGCGGCCACAGTGGTGCCGCTCAAACCATCGTCGTGCTGGCCGATAAGTATCTCTGAGGGGTTGTGTACTTCGCGCAAGCCGCCGGGCGTCATTTCAAAAATGCCCAGCTCGTGGGTAGAGCCAAAGCGGTTCTTTACCGAACGCAACATACGGTACACAAAATGGCGGTCGCCCTCAAATTGCAACACGGTATCTACCATGTGTTCCAGCACTTTTGGTCCGGCAATGTTGCCATCCTTGGTGATGTGCCCCACCAAAAAGAGCGGCAAATCCAACTCCTTGGCAATGGCAATCAGTTCAGCAGTGCACTGGCGTATTTGCGACACACTTCCGGCCGATGATTCTATCAACCGCGAATGCAGCGTTTGCACCGAGTCAATAATCACCACTTCCGGTTGCATTTCTTCGCAAACCTCGAGAATGTTTTGGGTAAGCGTTTCGGCCAGAATGTAGCACTGCTCGTTGTGAATGCCGATGCGTTTGGCGCGCTGCTGAATCTGCATTTCGCTCTCCTCGCCCGACACATACAACACCTTGCGCTGGGAGTCGAGCGCCACCTGAAGCATCAGGGTAGATTTTCCGATTCCGGGCTCGCCGCCAATCAGCGTAACCGCGCCGGGCATCAGGCCACCACCCAGTACGCGGTTCAATTCCACGCCGGGCAACTGAATGCGAGGCACGTCCTGCACGGTATCGCGCCCCAATTGAACGGGCTTTCGCGCGGCCTTTGCCACACCTGCCAAGGGGGGACTTTTGGGTTGCAGCAATTCCTCCACCATGGTATTCCACGACCCGCAACCCGGACATTTTCCCAACCATTTGGGCGACTCGTATCCGCACGAGCTGCAGAAAAACGCCGTTTTTACCTTAGCCATGCTGTTGGATTTTCCGGATGATGCCCGTGCTGGAGTAGCCTTCCAATAAGGGTATGGTCAGCACGTCGCCACCGTTGTTTCGCACCACATCGGAGCCAACCAGGTAGCGGGGAGAAGATGGATCGGTGCATTCCGGGTCGTAATCGCCGCCCTTTACCAAAATATCGGGTCGCAAAGCCTCAATCAGGCGAATGGGGGTGTCTTCATCAAAAGCACACACTGCATCTACCGAAGCCAGCGCTGCCACCAATGCCATTCGGGCCTCACAGGGCACGATGGGTCGTTCAGGTCCTTTCTGAAGACCTTGCACGGACGCATCGGAGTTGATGCCCACCACCAGTTTGTCGCCGCATTCAGCCGCGCGGGCAAGGTAATCTGCGTGACCCGGGTGAAGCAAATCGAACACCCCATTGGTAAACACCACTCGCTTGTGCGAGATGCGCCATTGACCAACGCGCTCAAACAGTGAATCGAAATCGAGTATTTTTTGTCCAATGGACTGATGCATGCTATCTGCTTTTGGCTGTACGTGTTTTGGGTGTGAGGTAGAGCGACACCAGCCCCAAAGATACAATCATCAGCGACTGAGAGAACCACATAATCCAGCCCAGTGCAAAACCAAAGGCCCCTGCTACGCCGTAGAGCATCAATGCTTTTTGAACGGCCACCGGATAGGCCCCGATACCACCCGGAAAGAGTACGATGGCAAAACTACCCAACACAAAACCGGCAAAAACGCCGTTTACCGACACGTTGGATGTTTCGGGCAGGGTAAAGAAACACACCCAATACATGGCGATGTACAAGCTCCATATTAGCAGGGTGTGAAAAAGAAACCACCCTTTGTTGCGCATAGTGATGATGGTTTTGAGTCCGGCGTAAAAACCCAGTGCCAGCAGGTAGAGTTTGCGCACAATACTGAAGCGAGACCTCCTGCCGTAGCGAAAAAGCAACCAAACCATCAAAAACCCCAGAGCAGCACCAACCCAAAACAGCAATCCGAGTTTGGCTTTGAGACCGCCTTGCAGGGTGTCGAGGTGCTCGCCCAGCAGCTCAAATTGAAGGTAAAAAGTAAGTGCGGTAATGCCCAGCAGTACAAACATGTCAATGACCCGCTCGGCGAAAATGGTTCCGAAGGTGCGCTCAAAGGCAATGCCCTCACTGCGCGACAAGGCGAGTGCGCGACTGGCCTCACCCGCGCGCGGAAGCACCATGTTCATCAGGTAGCCCACCATTACTGCGTAAAAGCTGTGCTTGAACTGTGGCGTCTTTCCCAGAGGTTGTAGCAGATACTTCCATCGGTACGCCCTGCTGGCGTGGCTCAGCGCACCCAAAGCAATGGCCAGAGCAAACCACTCGTAGCGCGCGTAGCGGAGGGCGTTGAATAGGTCTGCTTTTTCTTCCGGGCCGAGTTGACGGTAAATCAGCACGCACAACAAAATTCCCACTCCCGCGGGGATGGCAAATTTGATCCAGTTGGTCCAGCGGTTCGATGAAGAAGCTTTGCTCAAAACAGTTGCAGATTATCAATGAGGCGCACATTTCCGAGGCGCGCGGCAACCAGGGCTACCGCGTGCGGTGCACCATTAAAATCGCGAATAGGTCGAAGCGTATCGGGGTAGGCGATGTCAAAATACTCCGGTTGCAAGCCGTTTTGCTCGAGCAGTTCCACGGCAAGGCTGCGAATATGCTCCGGTGATTCGGAAGGAGCCAATTGCCGGGCCAGTTGCAGCGCCTTGTAAATGGCGTTGGCGCGATTTCTTTCTGCCGCGCTGAGTCGCACATTTCGAGAGCTCATGGCCAAACCATCAGACTCGCGCAGGGTGGGCACGTTTACAATCTCCACGGGAAGCTTGAATTGCCGCACCAGTTGGCGGATCACCATCACCTGCTGGAAATCCTTTTCGCCGAAAAAGGCAAAATCCGGCTCGATGATGTTGAACAGGCGCCTGACCACCATGGCCACACCTTTAAAGTGCCCCGGCCGGAAAGCGCCCTCATAGCGGGTTTCGAGTTCGCCAAAATCGTAGGTGGTATGGTCGGGTTCGGGGTAAATCTCCTCAACGGTGGGCGTAAAGGCCATGTCGCAGCCAGAGTCGGCAAGTATCGTCCTATCTGCCTCAATATCGCGGGGGTAGTTGTTGAAATCGTCGGCCTCGTTGAACTGCGTAGGGTTTACAAAAACACTGGCTACCAACACATCTGCCGAATCGCGGGCTACCTGCATCAAAGACCTGTGACCATCGTGCAGCGCACCCATGGTAGGCACCAGTGCAACGGTCTTGTTGGCTTGTTTGGCATGCAAAAGTGCACTGCGGATGTCTGATACCCGATTGAAAATATCCACGTAAACAGGGGGCTTTCTCGCAAATGAAGCGAACAAAGCTAAGGTGATTCCTTGAATATCCACCGAAAATGTCGTAATTTTGTAGCCTTATTAAATCCCGAGCACTTATGGCAAAAACGAAAGTTCTTTATGTATCGCAGGAGATAACTCCGTACCTGGAAGCCAACGAAATTTCAACTGTATCGCGCATGCTTCCTCAGGGAATGCAGGAAAAAGGCCGTGAAATCCGCGTCTTTATGCCCCGCTACGGTTGCATCAATGAGCGTCGGCACCAGTTGCACGAAGTTATCCGCCTTTCAGGAATGAACCTGATTATCAACGATAACGACCACCCGCTGATTTTGAAAGTAGCCTCCATCCCTTCTGCGCGCATGCAGGTTTACTTTATTGACAACGAGGACTTCTTTCAGCGCAAGGCCGTACACTGCGATTCTAAAGGAAAGTTTTTCAACGACAACGACGAGCGCTCCATCTTTTTTGTGCGCGGCGTCATTGAAACCGTGAAAAAACTCGGCTGGGCACCTGATATCATCCACTGCCACGGCTGGATGACGGCTATCATGCCTGCTTACCTCAAGAAAATCATCAACGAAGACCCGCACTTCAGCGATTCTAAAGTGGTTTTCTCTGCATACGGAAGTGGCTTTGAAGGAACCCTCGAAAAAGGAATGGCTGACAAACTTCGTCAAGAGGGATTTGCCCCTGAAGATCTCGCCCTTCTCAACGATCCTACCCACGAAAACCTAACCCGCTTTGCGATTGAGCACAGCGATGGCGTGGTAAAAGGAACCTCGAGCCTTCAGGGCGAACTGGAAGATTATGTGAATTCTCTCAGCAAACCCGTGCTTGCACACACCGAAAGCGACGCTTTAGTGGCTGCATGCTCTGAGTTCTACGACCGGGTGCTGGAAGAGAGCGGAGTATTGGTTGAATAGCGAATGACCGTGAAATTGAACCTGCAACGAATAATGCGGCCGCTATTGGCCGCTTTATTTTTGCTCCCTGTTGTGGCATGCGACAAGGAAGACGGGATTGGCAAAGGAGTACTTCCCCCTGAACTGTTGTTGGGTGTTCACCGAATTGACACCCTGACTATTGAGACACGTACCGTTCCTGATGACAGCATTCGCGCCGACGGACTGGATGCAGTGCTGCTCGGCAATCACCATGACCCAAAATTCGGAAGGTTGGTATCAGGTTTTTACACGCAATTGCGACTGGCCACCAATCAACCGGTTTTTACCTCTGGCGTGTCGTCCGAAACCGTACAGATTGATTCAGTGGTACTGGCTCTTTCCTATTCCAACGAGCAGTGGGGTAATAATTTCCCGCAAGAATATGAAGTGTATGAACTGGATGAGCAGTTGTTTGCCGATACGCTGTACTACAGCAACCGCGTGCTTCAGGTAAAGGAAAACGATCTTGTTCAGCCCGAAAGCAAAATTCAGCGGCCCGGCCCGGGGGTGAATGTAGTGGTTGGTCAGGATACACTGCCACCTCAACTCCGCATTAAGCTTGATCCTGAAATCGGAACGCGAATTTTTAATGCCGTTGGCACCGATGACCTTTCAACCCAGGGTTTTCCCGCTTTTTTCAAAGGACTCTATGTTACCGTTGCAGATCAGTTCATCTCTCCGAATAATGGTGGTGTGCACTACTTCAACCTACTGAGCCCTGTTTCGAAAGTCACTCTTTATTACCGTCTCTACCACCGGGATGGCATTGACCAAGGGCAGTACGAAACCCGCGAATACGATTTGGTGATTAACACCAATGCCGTGTACTACACGCGCAGTGTGCACGATTTCAGCACTGCGATGCACGAGCTTCAGGCACAACTTGACGGTGATTTCAGTTCCACTGGTCAAAAGACCTTTATCCGTGCAGCAGCCGGACTCAAAACGCGGGTGTTTTTCCCGCATCTCGGGAGTATCCGAAATGACACTCTGGCCATCAACAACGCAGAGCTGATCATCCCATTTCAGGCAGACCATGCCTTTGCTCCTCCCAATCGTTTGTTTGCTGTGGGGCGAAACGTAGAAGAAAACACAGCTTTTCTGTTACCCGATATTTTTGAGGGCGACTCACACTTTGGCGGTTTTCTAGACGTCATCAACAGCCAGTACCGTGTAAACATCACCCGCTGGGCAACACAGGTGGCTTTTGGTTCGCGCGAGAATTCTGCAATTGAACTGGTGCCGGATCGCGCCGGAAGCTCTGCCAATCGCGTGATCATCAACGGACCTCACCATCCTGACCGGCCTATGCGACTGGTTATTCACTACACCAAATACTAATTGAGCTATGTGCGGAATTGTAGGATACATCGGTGAACAGAAAGCAGCCCCGATTCTGCTAAAAGGCCTTCAGCGCCTCGAATACCGCGGCTACGACAGCGCCGGTATTGCCGTTCACGACAGCGTACAGATCAACCTTGTAAAATGTAAAGGCAAGGTGAGCAACCTACAGAAACGCCTGGAAGAGACCCCTCTTGTGGGAAATATCGGAATCGGACATACCCGCTGGGCTACCCACGGACCGCCCAACGATGAGAATGCTCATCCGCACGCCACCGCCAACAACGAAATGGTGATTATCCATAACGGAATCATCGAAAACTTCGACACCCTGAAAAAAGGGCTGATACAGCGGGGGCACACTTTTCAAAGCGACACCGATACCGAAGTATTGATTCACCTTGTGGACGACATCAAGCGAAACGAAGAAGATATTACACTGTTTGAGGCTGTGCGCAAAGCGCTCAACGAAGTGGTTGGAGCCTATGCCATTGTGGTGATGTCGCGCGAAAACCCCAACCAACTTATCGCAGCCAAAAAGGGAAGCCCTCTGGTGATTGGAATTGGCAAACAGGAAGGTGAGTATTTCATCGCATCGGACGCTACGCCTATTATCGAGCACACCAAAAATGTGGTATACCTCGAAGACGAAGAAATTGCCATTGTTGACCGCGAGTCCGGGCTACAACTGCGAAATATCAAAAACCAGGAGAAGACTCCCTATATCCAGGAATTGAAAATGCAGCTCGAAGCACTCGAAAAAGGAGGATACGAGCATTTTATGCTGAAGGAGATCTACGAGCAACCCCGCTCCGTGCGCGATAGTATGCGCGGCAGACTCAACGTGAACAAAGGGATTGTTGCTTTGGGCGGAATCCGGGAGTATGAGCAGAAATTGATTCAGGCCAAGCGCATCATTATTGTAGCTTGCGGTACTTCGTGGCACGCAGGGCTGGTAGGCGAGTACCTGTTTGAAGACCTTGCCCGGATTCCGGTTGAGGTTGAATACGCCTCGGAATTCCGTTACCGCAACCCTATTATTGCGGAAGATGACGTGGTAATAGCCATTTCTCAATCGGGAGAAACCGCTGATACACTGGCCGCCATTGAAATGGCCAAACAACGCGGTGCTACCATCATTGGTATTTGCAACGTGATTGGTTCTACCATTCCGCGTACGACACATGCAGGGTCCTACACGCACGCTGGGCCGGAGATTGGCGTGGCTTCAACCAAAGCCTTTACCGCTCAGGTAACAGTGCTTACCCTGATGGCATTGTCGGTCGCGCAGGGTAAAGGAACCATTCCTCATTCGCGTTTTCAACGTCTGCTGATTGAGCTGGATGCAGTTCCGGAGAAAATTGAGAAAGTACTGCAACTGGATGACCAGATTCAATACATCGCCGACTACTACAAGAATGCCACCAATGCGCTATACCTTGGTCGTGGAATCAACTTCCCTGTGGCATTGGAGGGCGCGCTCAAGCTGAAAGAGATTTCGTACATCCACGCTGAGGGTTATCCTGCCGCCGAAATGAAACACGGCCCCATTGCGCTCATTGATGAGAATATGCCCGTGGTGGTTATCGCTACTCAGGGCGCATCCTACGACAAGATTGTGAGCAACGTACAGGAGGTGAAAGCGCGCAAAGGCAAGGTGATTGCGGTTGTAACGCAGGGCGATGAGCAGGTAAAAGCACTCGCCGACCACACCATCGAAATTCCGGAAGTGGACGAGGTATTGATGGGCTTGATTTCAGTGATTCCTTTGCAACTGCTGTCGTACCACGTAGCAGTCATGCGGGGTTGCAACGTTGATCAGCCGAGAAACCTGGCCAAATCGGTTACGGTAGAATAGTTTTTCCTTTTTCGAAAGCCCCTCGTGCCACCTGTAACATGCGGTCGTCTTCGGCAATGATGGGATAATACCCGTCGTTACCCCAAATATTCCTGGCAATGAGAGCCTTGAGGCGAAGTGCAATGTGCGACTCTGAGATGTTGATGTCTGTAGGATCAGCCTTGAGTCCACGGCCATCGGCAAAATGATAAAGGTCCTGCAACATACGCGGATTCACCACAAAACTCTTCACAAACTCTTCTACCGAACCCGCAGCCAATAGTCTGTCCCGATGACTATCGGCGTACTCAAAAGCAAAGTCGTTGAGGATACCTCGGTAGCTCAGCTCAGTGAAATACTCTGAACCTCCCACGGTGTCAATGGCCACGTACAAATCGGGTACAATTCCACCGCCACCAAACACTTTTCTGCCGGAGCGCGTGAAATAAACAAGCGAATCAGGGTAATTGATTTTGGTTGAATCGTACAACTCGCCGGTTTCGTAACGCGCGTAAATATCGGCCTCGTAATCAATACCGTTTCCGTAAGGCCGTTGGATGCTTCTGCCCGATGGAGTGTAATAGCGGGAAACCGTAAGCCGAATGGCCGAACTGTCGGGAAACTCATAATGCTCCTGT
>SKUL01000187.1 GCA_007129985.1 Flavobacteriales bacterium | reverse complement strand
TTTGACAAGGAAGATATTGTAATTCCTTTCCCGCAGCGCGATGTTCACCTTATTCCGCAAAAGGAAAAGTAAGCGCATTGCAAACCACTTTTTCGATTGAAGCAGAAATGGAGGCGTGGAAAGAGGCGCCTTGTTTGGAAATTTTTCCCGAAGGAAAGGAATTTGAATCGGAATGTCCCGTTTTATCAAGCCCGGAGGAAAAAAATTCGACACCCCTCTCCTCTACGCTGGGGAAACGCATGGAGCAGCTTGTTCAGCTTGGACTTGCCTCATCCAAAGAATACGAAATTGCTGCTTCCGGGTTGCAGATCATTCAGGATGGACGTACCCTTGGCGAACTTGATTTTGTGCTTCTTGACCATTCGAGGGTGCGTATTGTGCATCTCGAAATAGCCTACAAAATCTATGTGCCTGAAAAAGGCAATTCTCACCCCTGGCATTGCTGGATAGGTCACAATGGACGCGACAGGCTTGTTGATAAGCTCGAAAAACTGCATTCCCGACAGTTTGCCGCCTGGCACCTTCCGGAAACGAGAACCAGGATTGCATCACTCAATCTTCCAAACTGGCCTGTTGAACAAAAGCTCTGTTTGAAACTTTGGCTCTACTTCAATACCCATTCGGATGATGGCTTTCCCGCATGGGCAGCGAAACACCGGGCCGGAGGTGTTCATAGCTCCAAAGAACTTTCTCTGCCTGATGACTGTGGGTACTGGATTCCTCCGAAATGCTGCTGGGGTATTAACCCTCGCCACCAACAGCAGTGGTTAAATGCGTCAGAAGCTGATGAAATACTGAAGAAAAAGCTTCTCCAAAAGGGTGCTCAATTACTCTGGATCCGTCGGAGCGATGGTAGCTACGGCCGCGATATCGTTGTATCACAGACCATCTAAGTCAAAATCGAATTATGGCTTATTTTTACGCCCTCAGTTAAATCCGTGTACAAGTGAATCGAGCGCGCAAACTTTCCATCGTTATTCCTGCCTACAACGAGGCGCGAACCATTCACCTTATCCTCGACAAAGTGCGGGCGGTTGAACTACCCGATGGGCTGCAAAAAGAAGTAATCATTGTGAATGACTGCTCTACCGACGATACAGCCGGCGCTATTCAACGCTATGCAGAGCAATATCCCAACATGGGCATCGCTTACAAGGCACATGAAGTAAATCAGGGTAAAGGAGCTGCTTTGCATACGGGTATTGCAGAAGCCACGGGAGACTTCATCATTATTCAGGATGCCGATTTGGAGTATGACCCCAACGAATACAAGTTATTACTGCGCCCCATGCTTGAAGGGCACGCCGATGTTGTATACGGGAGCCGCTTTATGGGCGGCAATCCACACCGCATTCTCTTTTTCTGGCACACCATCGGCAACAGGTTTCTCACTTTCCTCTCCAATGCGTTTACCAATCTGAATCTTACAGATATGGAAACGTGCTACAAACTCTTTCGGCGGGAAACGATTCAATCACTCACTCTGCGTGAAAAGAGGTTTGGATTTGAGCCGGAGGTTACGGCCAAGGTTTCGCGGATTCCAAAGATTAGGATTTACGAAGTGGGGATCTCCTACTACGGTCGAACCTATGAAGAGGGTAAAAAAATTGGTTGGAAGGATGGCGTGCGGGCCATTTACTGCATCCTGAAATACGGTATGCTTCGGATAAATTAGTCGGCGTTTGAAAAAGAACCGACCTGATTTCCCTTCTTCCCGTTAACAAAGTACATGGCCACTGCGCCTTTGTTTTTCACCTCGATTTCGCCGCGGTACTCTGTGCTGAAAGTGTCTTTGATTAGCTCGCGGGTAATGGCCGAAACATTGATTCTTCCCTCCACGCTGGCACCTTCAATACGCGCCGCAAGATTTACAGTGTCGCCCCATATATCGTAGGCAAACTTTTTCTTTCCAACGATTCCGGCAACCACAGGGCCGCTGTGAATCCCTGCCCGCAAATGCCATGGTGGCTTACCTTCGCGCTGTCTTCTGCTATTAAACTCCTGCATAAATTCAAGCATTTCAAGCGCTACATTCACCGCGCTTACTGCATGATTATCATCATGATCTCTGAGTCCTGCAGCACACATATAGGCATCACCAATGGTTTTGATTTTTTCCAGACCATAGCGCCCAAGGATTTCATCAAAAGCACGGAAACACTCGTCGAGGGTTGCAACCAGTTCTGAGGAACTAAGCTTTTCGGCCAATTGGGTAAAACCTTTGAAGTCGGTGAACATCACAGAAACGTTGCGGTATTGACGTGCATCGGCATATCCTTTTTCGCGGAGCTCACGCGCGGCATCGGCCGGCAATATATTCAACAATAGCTCATCGCTTTTCTTCACCTCTTCCTGCAATTGCGCCGTCCGCAGGGCCACCTCCCTCTCCAGCCTCATCTGTTCTGCTTTCAGGCTACGTACCCTCCAGCGCACAATAGAAGTCACGGTTAAAATCACCACCAACACCACCGAAAGAATGAACCACCATGAAAAATAAAATGGTGCCCGTACTTCGAAATTGAAACTGGCGGGTTCCTCGTTCCACTGGCCCATATGGTTGCGCGCCATTACCTGAAAGGTATAGCGTCCGGGCGGCAGGCTGGTGAAGGTGACTGATGTTCGGGAGGTAATAGGCGACCAGTCATCCAGGCCTTCCAATCGGTACTGATAACGAACTGCGGAGGGATTAGCGAGGTTGGTGCCGAGAAAATGAAAAGTAAGGTGGTTTTGATTGTGCGGCACCGAAAGGTTAATGGGCAACCTTGTACGCGGGTTGATGCCTTCTGAAAACGCCTCCCAATGGGTTTGATCGTCGAAAAAGAGGTCAATTCCGCGTATTACAATTACCGGAGGATCGGCAATGCGTTGCGCACGATCGCCGCGAAACGTAGTGAGTCCATTTAAGGTACCGAACCAAAGTGTATGAGTGCTGTCTTTGTATCCGGCTCGCAGGTTGGTGTGCATGTGCCGCAAACCGTCTTTGAATGTGTAATGTCGAACAGATTCAACCAACTCATTACCCGCAGTCAGGATAATTTCACCCAAGCCATTGAGTCCGCCCACCCATAGGTTTTCATCTTTATCGAAGACCAGCTGGTGAAGGCGGTTAGAGAACAAACCATTGTCTTCGTGCAACCAACTCACCCTTCCTTTAGAGATCCGAAACAGGCCTTTATTGGTGGAAGTAACCCAAACCTGCCTGAAAGAGTCCATGGCGATGTCAGTAAAGACAGCACCTTTGAGTTGTGTGGCCTCTACGGGAATAAATGTTGACTCTTCCCAGTTACTTCGCCAATAACCAACCTGATTGTCAGTAATGGCCCAAATAACCGAATCGCGGAGCATCACAAAACGCTGAATCACATCGGGTGTTTCAAACGCAGCAACAACCCGAAAGCCCTCATTTACTTTGGGGTTGGCACTACGGCTCAAAATCATGTTGTGATAGGAAACGTAAAGTCTGTCGTTAAAAATTCGGCAATCATAAAAAAGGGAATTGGCAAGGGTATCGGGCATGTTCCAATTCCGAACCTCATCGTTTTGTATGAGCGAAATTCCCTCATTGTGGACCACCCAATGGCTACCTTTAAATGGCGGACTGATGCTGCGCACAGAATACTGACCGTTGTGCAACATCTCAACTCGGCCATCGCAGATTTTTGCCACGCCGTTTTCAAACAGCCCTGCATAAAGGCAGCCGTTATCGGATTGCATCACCGACGAAAAAGAAAACTTTTGCATCGGGTCAACTGTGTAATGCTCAAAGTGGGTGTGCGTAAGTTGGCTGATTCCGCCGAGGTAGGTCGCAAACCAGATGCTGCCTGAAGGATCGCGATAGATGGAACGAATGCGATTGTCCGGCAAACCATTGGCAATGGTGTACACTTCTTGCTCAAACATTGCTCCGCTCTGCCTTAGGCGAACCACTCCATTATAGGTTCCAATCCAAAGCGTTCCATCCACGTCCTCGCACACGCTGCGAATGCGTTTGGACGGAAAATCATCGCTGCGACCGATGGATTCGCAGGCCTCACCGCAAACATGAACAAGCCCGCCTGAGGTACCAACCCAAACGCCACCTTTGAATGACGCCGTGAGCGATACAATCCTCTGTGAAGGCAATCTATGTGAGCCCGCAAATGTTGATGCCTTGCCATCATTGGTAACGAAGGCCAGTCCATGATCCGTACCCACCCACAAGGTGTCTTGTGAGAAGGTTAGCGCCCGGATATCCAGATGCGGAAGTGACCTGTTCCACGCAGGCAGATACGCAGAGTCTCCGCGAACCTCAGCCACACCGGTTGCGGTACCCACAAAAATGCGCCCTTCTGAGGCCATACACATAGCGCGGATATCACCAAAGTGAAAGTCATTTACTGAGCGAAAAGACTGCCAGGTACCTGAGTACCTGAATAGCCCTTCCTGCGAAGATGCAGCCCAGATATCGCCATCATCATCGCAAAGAATTGCCCGTATGGTGCTGGCAGAAAGGCCCGAGCGATGATCGTAATGTCTGAATAGGTGGCCGTCGTAGTTTGCAATCCCTCCCCCGTCGGTAGCAATCCATAGCAAACCATCCTTACCCATGGCAAAGTCAAAAGCTCCGGTGGCAGGCAAGCCTTCTTCAAGCCCGAAATTCTGAAAATTGAGCAACTGCG
>SKUL01000057.1 GCA_007129985.1 Flavobacteriales bacterium | reverse complement strand
TCCTTTGGAAATGACATGCCTCAGGAAATTGCCGATGCCATTCTGGCGCTTCCCGATGCCGGTGTATCGAGATTACAACTTCCCAATGGCAAGATGCACTACTTGAGCAAACCCTCGGTGAATTATGCGGAAGTAGAGGCATTGAGAGATTCATTTGAAGAACGAGGCGTAACAGAGAGCGCCATTCGGGCCATGGCTCTCGGATTTCTTCTCAAGGTGGATGAGGCGCGAGAAGTAACAGGACAGTAAAAGCTATTTCTGTAACTTTGCGTCAGAATTGATTGACATGTCAAAGCAAACAGATACGCGCACACAGGACTTGGAGGTGGTGGTGGAGGAGCTTGTTGCCAACCACGAAATTATTCTCTTTAACGACGATGTGCACACCTTTGATTACGTGATTGACTCGTTAATTGAAATATGCGATCACGACCCCATCCAAGCCGAGCAATGCACCTATATTGTGCATCACAATGGCAAGTGCTCGGTGAAAAAAGGCTCCTACGACGAGCTGGAGCCGCGCTGTACAGCACTGCTCAACCGTGGCCTCACAGCCGAAATTGCCTAAAAACCAACTTTCCAACCAACATGAAAAAGTTTAACCGATTCTCCACCTGGATTACAATTCTGCTGTTTGTAGGTTGCAGTACAGTTCCTATCAGTGGCCGCCGGCAAATGAATCTCTACCCGGAAAGTACGATGATTTCCATGAGTCTGCAGGCTTATTCGGATTTTCTGGGTGAGGCAAACGTGCTGGGAATGCATGACTCACGTGCAAGGATGGTAAGAGATGTCGGTGATAAAATGGTGGTGTCGGTTGAGAATTACATGAAGAAAATCAATCAGAAAAAAAGGATTGAAGGTTTTGACTGGACGTTCAACACCGTAGATGACCCTACTGTAAATGCATGGTGTATGCCCGGTGGCCGTGTGGTTTTTTACACAGGAATTCTTCCTATTTGTGAAGATGAAACCGGTATAGCAGTGGTGATGGGCCATGAAATTGCACATGCTGTTGCCCGCCATGGTAATGAACGAATGAGTCAGGCCGTTGTAGTTTACGGAGCCGGCATGACACTGGATGTGCTAACCAGTGAAAAGCCAGGACTTACCCGTGATATTTTGTTGCAAAGCTTTGGAATCGGCTCAGGATTGGGAACGCTCGCATTTTCACGCAACCACGAGAGCGAAGCTGATAAATTGGGAATGGTATTTATGGCGATGGCAGGGTATGACCCACGTGAGGCTGTAAACTTTTGGACGCGCATGAGCCAATTGAGTGGAGGACAAAAGCCACCTGAACTTTTGAGTACACACCCCAGCGATGAGCGCCGTATCAGAGATATTGAGGCCTTTATGCCGGAAGCCCTTAAATATTACAATCCATAGTAGTTCTGTTTATTTGAGGAAGGGTACAGCATCCCAATCCACATTACCACCAGAAAGTATCAAGGCCACTCTTTGACCTTTAAACAGGTCCCGATGTTCGTGAAATACTGCCAATGCGAGCGCACCGGAGGGCTCCACAACCAGTTTCAGTCGTTGCCAAATCAACTCCATGGCCATGGCAATGGTTTCCTCGCGGGCAGTAAGTACATCGTGAACCAACAATTTCATCACTTCAAACGGCAGTCTACCAAGGTTGGTGCGCAAACCGTCAGCCATGGTAACAGACCCCGGTGGATTGATGCAAAGCTCACCGCTTTTCATTGAGCGCGCACCATCGTTTACATTCAATGGCTCCGCGCCATAAACCTTGCAGTTGGGTTTGTTGTATTTAGCTGCCAGCGCTGTTCCGCTCAAAAGACCACCACCGCCTAACGGAACCAGGATACTATCCACATCCGGCAGTTCTTCAAAGATTTCCAGCCCCGCTGTTGATTGTCCGGTAATAATGTCCATGTGGTCGTATGGCGGAATATAAGTAGCTCCAGTTTGAACCAATAGTTCCCTCAGGGTTTTTTCGCGTGCCTCTACGGTAGGCTCACAAAAAGTAATTTCTCCGCCCAATTCGCGGACACCCGCAATTTTGCTGGTCGGACTATTTTCAGGCATCACAATGTGAGCCTTTATCCCCAATGTTTTTGCCACCAGAGACAAGGCCTGAGCGTGGTTGCCGGAGCTGTGCGTACCCACACCGTGTTGTTTTTCCTCGTCCGATAATTGCAATACGGCGTTAAAAGCACCACGCGGCTTAAAAGCGCCAACTCGCTGAAGGTTTTCGCACTTAAACCACAAGTCGGCACCTGCCCATTCATTGAGCCAGTCGTTACGCAGCAATGGCGTTCGAAATACATAAGGTTTGATACGCTGTTGTGCCTGATGAAGTTGAGCATTTCCGGGCAGTTCGGTGGGTTGCATACTTTGTTTCGTCGATTAAATATGGAATTTCGCCCAAAGATAATCACCAATTGTCTAATGCAAAATAACGAATCAAAAACTCTGTTAACTCGTCTGAAATCGGCCTTTTTTAGAGGTGTTGAACATTTTTTATCGCGCCGTGTTTGGTTCGTATTGTTTTAATTATTGTACATTTGCCCAAACTAAAAAAATTAAAGCTAATGGCAACTTTCCAATTCAAAGATTCTGAGGTAGCTATGATGCGCGACTTCTACCACGAAGAACTTCGAAAAACTCTTTCGCGCCTGGAACATATTAAAGGAGTGCTCGATCAATTGGGCGACAACACCACGCAAATTCAGATATCTGTAGGTGGTTCTCAGGCAATAAGTACCGCTGCACCCAAACCAAAAACCACTGAATATAAAGAGAGTACAGCCTCTGAAAGTGCTGCTGCCCCGAAAGCAAGCAAAGGAAAGAAACGCGGTCCAAAATCTATATGGGGTGCATTTATCCTTAAGAGGTTGCAGCAGCTTGACAAACCACTTACCTATGAAGAATTGGTAGAAGAGGCCATGGTCTATTTCAAATTGAAAGAAGAACGTCGTCAGTCGGTGACCAACGCTATTATAAACAGTGCTTTCAGACTACGTAAGAACAGCGGCCGTGTTGATACCTTTGCCAAAGGTGGTCGTATTAAATTTGTTGCATTGAAAAGCTGGTTTGAAGCGCCCGGTAAAATTAAGGCCGAGTACGGCAAGAAAGTTACTGCGCCCAAAGAGAAGCCACGTAAGCCCCGCCGTAAGAAAGCAGTTACCAAACCTACCAACCCTGTAGTTGCTAAAGCTTCTTCTCCGAAACCTGCAGCGGCCAAACCGGCTGCCACCCGAGGTCCAGGTCGCCCGAAAGGAAGTGCCGCTGCGAGCAAAGAAGGTAGTATAAAGACAGCAACCCGCGCCAAAGCTGGTTCAGTGAAAACAGCACCTGCTGCGAAAAAGGAAAGTGCTTCCGAAGACAAAAAGTAACCTCCATTCGCTCAAAATTAAAGCCGCCATCGTGCGGCTTTTTTTTATCCCCTCTGTAATTTGCAATGAAACATTCAACAAAAACCTTTGGCGCGCAAATGCTTGCCTTTTACGACACTTTGGAAGTTCCTTCTTTGCCCGATGGAGTGGAGCCTCTTCTACCATTCCAAAAGGCGCAAGTACGCGATGGAATGACAACTTTTTATCAGCGATACTACAATGATAATAAGCCGCGTGTACTACTTTTTGGCATCAATCCGGGCAGATTGGGCGCTGGGTTAACGGGAATAGGATTTACGGATCCGGTGCGCTTGCAGGATGTTTGCGGCATACCCAATCCACACCCCAAGAGAGCAGAGCCTTCTTCTGTTTTTATTTACGATGTTATTGACGCATTTGGCGGTCTGGAGCGATTCTTTGCACATTTTCATTTTACTTCAGTGTGCCCCATTGGTTTTGTGCACAAAGGAATCAACATGAATTACTACGATACCCCGCAATTGCGTGAAGCGACCACACCTTTTATTATTGACTGCATTCGTAAGCAGGTTGGAATTAATGTGAAAACGAATGTGGCTTTTACTGTCGGCAAAGGGCAGAACCGTCGTTTTTTGGAAAAGCTGAACACAGAACACGGCTTTTTCGGCAAACTGGGCACGCTCCCTCATCCGCGCTGGGTAATGCAATACAGGTACAAAACGCGACACATTTACGTGGAAGAGTACGTCAAAACCTTAGGGTCGGTGCTTAGCGAATTTTAACACATCGCACCATGTTCATTCTTCAATGGAAAGCTTCGGACTTCTTACATTCGCGGTGAACCACAAAAAAAGCCGACATTTAAGCCATGAACGTAGTGGTAGATGGGGTTTCGAAAACCTATGGAATACAAAAGGCAGTAAGCGACCTGTCTTTTGAAGTTCGCACCGGAGAAGTACTCGGTTTTTTGGGCCCGAACGGAGCCGGAAAGACCACCACCATGAAGATGATTACCCAGTGTATGGACGTGGAAAGCGGCGATATACGGGTGGGAGAGTGGTCAGTGCTGAACAACGGCCCGGAAATCAGAAAACACATCGGCTACTTGCCCGAAAACAATCCGCTATACACAGAAATGCCGGTGATTGATTACCTGGACTTTTGTGCGCGGGTGCAAGGTGTTCCCTCTTCTGAGGTGAGCAATCGCATTCGCGAGATGGTGGGCGTGTGTGGTTTGAATCGCGAAAAGCACAAAAAGATTGGTGAGCTTTCCAAAGGCTATCGCCAGCGTGTGGGCCTCGCACAAGCCATGATTCACAATCCCGAAGTGCTGATTCTGGATGAGCCTACCACCGGGCTCGACCCGAATCAGATTGTGGAAATCCGCAAACTCATTAAAGACCTGGGCCGTGAGAAAACCGTAATTTTGAGTACGCACATCCTCCCTGAAGTGGAGGCTACCTGCGACCGCATCCTCATCATCAATCGCGGTGAAATCGTGGCCGATGGTACGGCTGCTTCGCTCAAAAAACAGGCAAGTGGTAAAAACATGGTGCGCGTGAGGCTGGGAGGAGAAGATTTGAGCAGCGTTGCGCAAACCTTCGAAAGCTGGCCCGAAACCGGTCGCGTTTCTGCCCTCGATGCCGCTTCAAACCTTTGGGAAACGGAAGTTGAAGATGTGGATTCCTTCGCGCGAAACCTTACCAAAACCTGTGCAGCAAAAGGTTGGTACATCGTGGAAATGAGCCCCACAGAGACCAGCCTTGAAGATATTTTCCGTGGACTTACCCTATAATATGCAGATATGAGAACAACACTTACCATAGCCCGCCGCGAAATCGCATCCTACTTCGACTCGCTCGTGGCCTACGTTATGCTGGTGCTTTTTTTGGGATTCAGCGGGTTCTTTACATGGATTTACGGCAGCGATATTTTCCTTGTTGGTCAAGCCAGTCTCAGCGTGTTCTTCGCCATTGCATACTGGACGCTGTTCTTCTTCATTCCCGCACTCACCATGCGCCTCATTGCCGAAGAGCGCAAAAGCGGTACCCTAGAGCTTATGCTCACCAAGGCCCTCAATCAGCGGCAATGGGTGCTGGGCAAATTCCTCGGAGCTTGGTTTCTCATTGCCGTAGCACTCCTCTGTACTCTGCCTTACATCATTACACTGTATTACATCGGGAATCCGGATACGGGCCAGATCATTGGCGGCTACCTTGGCCTTCTGCTGATGAGCGCATCGTACATTGGAGTGGGCATTTTTGCAAGTAGTCTTACTTCCAATCAGGTAGTTGCGTTTTTAATCGCATTGGTCATCGGGCTCAGCTTTCACATTGTATTTGGTGTGTTGTCTCAAAACCTCACCGGAACGGCGGGGCAGGTTTTCTTCTACCTCAATATGTCCAATCATTTTGAGGGTATTGCGCGCGGTGTGGTAGATACTCGCAACATTATCTATTTCGTTTCCATCGCTTTCCTCGGGCTTTATTTAGCTGAGCAGCAAATCAACCGAATTAAAATTAGCGGACAATCATGAGTCGGAGAAGCACCCGTTTTTCAGTCAATTGGTTGCTCGTCGTGGGCATCGTGGTGATGGTGAACCTCCTTTCTGCGCGGTTTTATACGCGTTTCGACTGGAGTGAAAATAAACAATTCACCCTGAGTAACGCTACCAAAGGAATTTTGCAAGACCTTCCGGAGCCGGTTACTGTAAGGGCCTATTTCAGCGAGGATTTGCCCCCCGATTTTCTTCGCGCCCGCAACCAGTTCAAAGAAATGCTGGTAGAATACTCTGCTCTTACTCGCGGAAATCTCGTGTACGAGTTTATCAATCCAAACGAATCTGAAGAACTCGAAAAGGAAGCGGGCGAAAAGGGGCTGCCTCCTGTGATGATTGAGGTGCGCGAAAAAGACCGCAAAAAGCAAATGCGTGCCTACCTCGGCGCCACGGTCGAAATGGGCGAAGAAATGGAAGTGATTCCCTTTATTCCGCCCGACGGCTCTATGGAATACGCCCTCTCGAGTGCCATTAAGAAACTTGCGGTACAGGAAAAACCTACCCTTGGGTTCATTCAGGGCCACGGAGAGCCTGCCTTGCCCGAACTTGCTCAGGTTATGGCGGAAATGTCGGTGCTTTACGATGTGCAGCCTTATTGGATTGCCGGCGGAACGGTACCCTCGGTTGAGCAGTATCCCGCCATGCTTTGGGTAAATCCCGCCGATTCCATTCCGCAGTGGCACTTTGATTTTCTGGACGATTACATCTCCAAAGGCGGGCGATTGCTCGTTGCTTTCAACCCGGTGGATGGTGATTTTGTGCAGTTTCTGGCCACACCTTCCGACATAGGAATGAAAGACTGGCTCAGAAGTTATGGAATGGTGGTGGAGCAAAATCTGGTGGTAGACAACCGCTGCGGAGCCCTCACGCTCCAACAAACGCAGGGTTTGTTCACTTATGCCAGCAATGTTCCGTTTCCATACCTTCCATTGATGCAGGGCATTCAGGGAAGTCCGATCTCAGGTGGATTGGATGCAGTAATGTTTCAGTTTCCCTCTGAATTGAAATACGAAGGCGACACGGCTTTCATTTTCGAGCCCGTGTTACATACGTCTGCGCAGTCGCATGCGCTGCCTTTGCCGCAAGTGCTGGATGTTCAACGCCAGTGGACACTAGCCGATTATACGCGTGAACACATCACGGTTGCAGCCTCTCTTTCGGGGGCTCTGCGTGGTCATTACTCACGAATGGTAGTAATGACTGATGGCGATTTTGCCGTTAACGGACCCCGCGAACAGGCTCGCCAACTTCAGCCCGACAACATCAACTTTTTTGTGAATGCAGTCGATTGGTTACTCGACGATGATGGTTTGGTGCAACTGCGCAATCGTATGGTGCAAAGCCGACCCATTGACGCAATGGAAGACGGCACGCGCACAACGCTCAAGTTTTTAAATTTCCTGCTTCCGGTGGGAATTGTATTGCTGATAGGGCTCATTCGTTTTCAGCAGCGCAGGTCACTTCGCAAAAAAAGAATGCAGGCCGATTACTCCAATTCATGATGGCCCGTAATACGCGAAATACCACTTTATGGATGCTGGCATTGCTGGTAGCCCTCTCCGGCATCTGGATGTTGACCATGTGGCTGGATGAACATCGCGAGAACACTTTTCAGCACCAGTTCCCCAAAATTCCTGTGCAAGACATACATACGCTCAAGATTTATGCGCGGTCTGAGAATCATGCCGAGGTGGTGATTTTTTTGAGTGGCGACGAATGGCGAGTGATGCGAGGAACCACCAATATGCCGCTTCATGAAGGGCGGATAGAGATTTTGCTGGAGGAATTGGAGAAACTTCGCCCCAGCCGATTAAAAGGAACCACGCGAGAGCAATGGGCAGAACTCGAAATGGAAGATTCGTTGGCTACGCGCGTAATTGCCATCGGTAACCAGGGAGTTATCATTGACTTTAAAATCGGAGCATTTCAATATTACGACAACCGCAAAGGAAAAAGTCCGGATGAGCCACCCGATCGCTCGCGGGGCATTACTTACGTGCGTCTAACGGATGGAGAACAGGTTTACAGTGCAGAGAATTTCTTCGGGCCTAATTTCAACCAGGTGTTTTCAACGTGGAGAAACCAGCGCATCCTGAAGCTGGACGTCCGCGAACTGGAGCAGATTGAGTTTCGCTACTCCGACGAGCACATCTATACCTTTGAGATAGAGGAACCCGATGTTTGGAAGTATAAAAATGCTTTCATGCCTGAAGAACCACGCCTGCAATACACCATGGCCATGCTCGACACAAAGCATTCATACTTTGCGGATGCCTATCGTCCTGAAGCCGGGCCTTTGTTTGAGGTGGCATACCAAATGAAAGACGCCGAAGAAGTGATTGTACGGGCCTACGAAGCGCCATCCGGGCAGATTATTATTCACTCCAGCATGAACCCGGAAACCTATTTTCTGGACTACAACGAGCGGCTGCTCGAACTGCTTTTCCCGCCGATGGATTTCTTTTTCCCTTGAGGAATAGATGCTTTAAGCGCGCTCCAGTACCACGGCGTAGCCTTGCCCCACTCCGATACACAGCGTACACAGCGCGTAACGTTTGCCTGTTTCGCGTAACTGAAGAGCTGCAGTGAGTAATAAACGCGCACCGGTCATTCCCAGCGGGTGTCCCAACGCAATGGCCCCTCCGTTGGGGTTGATGCGCTCATCGCGATCGTCCAATCCTAGTTGACGCGTACAGGCCAGCGACTGAGCCGCAAATGCCTCGTTGAGTTCAATAATATGCATCTGGTCGAGTGTTAGACCAGCACGCTTCAGTGCTTTGCGACTGGCTTCAACCGGTCCGATGCCCATAATGCGGGGTTCAACACCCACCACGGCAGATGAAACGATTCGCGCCAAGGGCTTGAGGTTGTGGTCACCCAAACCTTGCTCCGATGCAAGCAGAAGTGTGGCTGCACCATCATTCAATCCTGATGCATTACCCGCAGTCACCGTTCCGCCTTCGCGACGAAAGGCTGGACGCAACCTGGCGAGAATTTCCATGCTGGTGCCCGGCTTGATAAACTCATCGTGCTCAAAAATCAGCGGGTCTTGTTTTCTCCTTGGAATCTCTACGGAGGTAATTTCCATGGCCAGGCGACCGCTTTCGCGGGCAGCAGTGGCTTTTTCATGCGACCATGCCGCAAAACGATCCTGGTCTTCGCGGCTGATGTGGTACATGTCCACCAGATTTTCAGCTGTTTCGCCCATGCCGTCGGTGCCGTACATCTCCTGCATTCTGGGATTGATAAAGCGCCACCCGAAACTCGTGTCGAACATCTGCGAATCACGCCCAAAAGGAGCGGAGGCCTTCGAAATCACCCACGGTCCGCGTGTCATGTGTTCCACACCACCGGCCACGAAAAGCGATCCGTTTCCAACAGCAATGGCATGCGCAGCATTCATAGCAGCGGCCATTCCTGAAGAACACAATCTGTTTACCGTTTCACCGGGAACAGACCACGGCAAACCCGCGAGCAGGAGCGCCATGCGTGCTACATTTCGGTTGTCTTCGCCGGCCTGATTGGCACAGCCCAGAATCACATCTTCAATGGCTGTCGGATCCAGTTGAGAATTGCGAGCCATCAATGCGCGCAACGGGTGAGCAGCCAGGTCGTCGGCTCGAACCGGAGCGAGGGTGCCACCAAAATTTCCTATCGGTGTGCGAACACCGTCAACTATGTATGCTTGATTCATGATGCAGAAGTTTCTTCGTTTTCTATTTCCCAGGGTTTGGAGGTGCGATACACCGTTCCTTTAAACAGCGCAACCATATCATTGTGCTGGTTCAATACCTTGATTTGATATATACCCAGCCGGCGCGAAAGACTGATTTCTTCCACTTGCGTGGTCAGTACGTCGCCACATTGTACGGCCTTGGTGTGTGCTATGGATGTTTCGATGGAGACCGATTGAATACCGTGTGCGTTGGCGGCAAAAGCCAGAGCGCTGTCGGCTAGAGCATAGGTAATTCCACCGTGCGCGATGGAAAAACCATTGAGCATTTCCTCGCGTACCGTCATGCGGAGCATGGATTTTCCCGGCCCGTCTTCCAGTCGCTCAATGCCCAGCCACTGACTAAAAGGGTCGTGGTTGTACATCCGATCCACAATTTCTTTGGCGCTATGTTGCGAATCACTCACGAATAAAATCGCTGGTTTTCGCGGGCCATGCGGCGCAGTAAGGGCGACGGGCGGTAGCGGTCTTCGGCGTACTCCTGATACAGTGACTCCAATCGGTTGAACACGTTCTGCACGCCCAGTTCATCAGCCCAAGCCAGAAGACCCTTGGGGTAGTTTACACCTTTGGTCATGGCGAGGTCAATATCACGAGCGCTCGCGATGTTCCAAAAAAGGGCATCCGCGGCTTCGTTGATAAGCATGGCTACAATGCGATTTACGATCTGGTGGCCCAAGCCTTCGTCCAGAGTAGGAGTGGGGGCTGCTGCACCTTCGCGGTAATCGTAGTAACCCATTCCGCTTTTGCGCCCGAGGCGGCGGGCCTCTACCACGCGCTTTTGCGTAAACGACGGACGGTAGCGCGGGTCGTAAAAGAAGGCCTCGTAAACGGTTTCGGTAACCGTGTAGTTAATGTCGTTGCCAATGTAATCCATCAGCTCAAAAGGCCCCATGCGGAAGCCTCCAATGGTTTTCATGGCCCAGTCAATGGTGGCCATATCTGCAATGCCCTCTTCGTAAATACGAATCGCTTCTCCGTAAAACGGACGCGCCACGCGATTTACGATAAAGCCCGGGGTGTCTTTGGTTACCACCACCACCTTACCCCAATCGGTGATAAGTTTTTGCACTGCTTCCAATACCTCGGGCGATGTTTGCAGCGCGGGAATCACCTCTACCAGCGGCATGAGTGCGGCGGGGTTGAAAAAGTGAATACCGATAAAGCGCCCGGGGTGGTCGCATGGACCGGCCAGTGAGGCTATGGATAGCGACGAAGTGTTAGACGCGAGGATACAGTCCTCGTTCACAAAGGTTTCGAGTTGCGAAAAGAGTTGCTGTTTCACGCCGAGGTTCTCCACGATGGCCTCGATAATGAGGTTGCAGCTTTCCATGTCGTCCAGACGGTCAACCGGCTCAATACGCTGCAAAATCTCGTCAGCGTCGTTACGGCCCATTTTCTCTTTGGCCACTAGTTTGTCGAACAGGCCGTTCAGGCTTTGCATGGCGGCTTGTAGTCCGGCAGATTGGTTGTCGTACAACAGAACGCGGTGACCTGCGGTGGCAGCAACCTGAGCGATGCCGCGACCCATGGTTCCGGCGCCAACAACGCCTATTGTCATTGATGTCTGGCTCATTTTCCTTGAAATTCGGGTTTTCTTTTCTCCAGAAATGCGTTTACACCTTCGCGGTAGTCGTATGACTTTCCTGCTTGTGTTTGCAAGCTTTCTTCCACGTCGAGTTGCTGACCGAGGTCGTTGTTCATGGAGAGGTTGAGCGCGCGTTTGGTGAGGCCTAGTCCGCGGGTTGGCATGATTGCCAGTTTGTTGCAGAGCTTATCGGTTTCGGCGCTGAATTCTTCGTCGGGAACAGCGCGGTAAATCATGCCCATGTTGGCGGCGTCACTTGCGCTTACTTTGTCGCCCAGCATCATCAGGGCTGTTGCCCGCTGAAAGCCCACGAGGCGGGGCAGGGTAAAGGTACCTCCGCTGTCGGGAATCAATCCTATTTTGCTAAAAGCCTGAATAAAAGAGGCCGATTCGGTGGCGATGCACATATCGGCAGCAAGGGCAATGTTGGCTCCCGCGCCTGCGGCCACACCGTTAACTGCGGCCACCACAGGCTTTTCAATTCCGCGTATTTTCAGGATGATGGGGTTGTAGTGCTCCTTTACGATGTTCTGCATGCCCGGCCCGTCGGTGCTGATGGCTTCCTGCAGATCCTGACCGGCGCAGAATGCCCGTCCGGCTCCTGTAATCAGGATGCATCGAACTTCGCTATTGGAGGCGCATTCGTCGAGTGCGTCCTGCATGGCCAGTGCCATATCCCGGTTAAAACTATTGAGTACATCGGGGCGGTTCAGGGTAATGCGACCTACACCGTTGCTTATGTCAAACAAAATTTCGCTCATACATTCGGTTTTGTGGCGGTAAAGGTAAAAATCGGAGGGGATATGGGGTGGGAAGGGATTCCTCTGATAATTCTGGTCTGGAAAATAATGGGCTTCGGTCAAGTTTGGGCGTACGAATCGTGAAAATTCATATATTTGCAACTGATATTTAGTTGCACATACAAAAACAACCGTATTCTGTGAGTAAAATTGAGAAGCTCATCGAGAAGCTGAAGTCTAAGCCAAAAGACCTCACATGGGATGAGCTGATGAAAATTTTGGTTCATTTTGGATACACGGAAATGAAGAAAGGCAAATCGGGAGGTTCCCGAAGAAGGTTTGTGAATGATGAACAACAGGTTATCAACCTACACAAGCCTCATCCACAGAACATAGTAAAAACATACGTTATCAAACAAATCATCGAACAATTAGATATTTAATCATGAGTGAGTTAATTACATACAAAGGTTACCAAGGTACAGTGCACTACAGCGCAGAGGATGAAGTGTTTTACGGAAAGGTGCACGGCATTAATGATCTTGTTAGTTTTGAGGGATGCTCTGTCGATGAACTGAAGAGCGCTTTTCAGGAAGCGGTGGATGACTACCTCGCTACTTGTCGTGAGTTGGGCAAAAGTCCTGATAAGACGTTTAAAGGTAGTTTCAATGTGAGGATAACGCCTGATTTGCACCGACAGGCTTCTATCTATGCCGTCAATCGAGGCATGTCATTAAACGAATTGGTGAAAGAGGCCATATCTCGTCTGGTTGGAAGGAAAGAAGGTGGTGACGGAGCGGTGGTGAAATAAAATGACCCCTGACTAACATGAAAGAAGGTGTTTGCAGAATCTGCCTGGAAAACAGGCCATTAATCAAACAGTCGCACATAATACCTGAGTTCATGTTCAAAAGGCTTATGTCTACAGGCGATCAAGCTTTTTTAAAAGGGTACAAGGACAAGTTCTCCCCAGACCCAAAATTCAAACCTGTGCAGACTGGATTGTTTGAGAAACATATTCTGTGTAGTAGGTGTGACAATGAAATAATTGGAAGCTTTGAGAATTACGCTTCAAGAGTTCTTTCGAATGGCCCGCAGCGTAAGAGAGTGAAAGTATCTGTTCAACACCATGTCACCGAAAAAGGTACCTCGTTTTTCAGATATTCGAACATTGATTATGCTCAATTTAAGTTGTTTTTACTTAGCTTGATATGGAAGTCAAGTGTTTCATCAAACGAAATGTTTGAATCTGTGAAGCTGGGCCCTCATGAAGAAGTCATTCGCAATATGATTGTTAATGGAAACCCGGGAAAAGAAGGACAGTATCCAGTGAATATTCTGAAGCTTTCGGAGAAAAGCAATGTCCCAACACAGTTTATTGAAAAGCCTATTTGTATCAAGACTGAAGCAGGACATCGTGTATACCGGTACACCATTCTTGGTAACATTTATTTATTCTATGTTAGCGGAACGCGGCACAAGCTTCCGACAAATGTGGTCAGCCAATCAATATTAATGTCAAATCATCTAAACATGTTGGAAATACCTCCCAACCAAACTAACAACTACGTAGATATGCTATTAAAGCCCCTGCTGAAGTAATAATGTCCATGCTCTACGTAGTTTAGGTAATTCAACTC
Organism: Flavobacteriales bacterium; assembly: GCA_007129985.1. Lineage (GTDB taxonomy): Bacteria > Bacteroidota > Bacteroidia > Flavobacteriales_D > SKUL01 > SKUL01. The sequence continues at coordinate 2,386 of SKUL01000057.1, read as the reverse complement.
CACCAAGGAATCAGCTTAATCATAGTTAGGAAGGTGTCTGCACAGCAAAGCGTCCGAACTATGATTTGAATCATGGAGTCATCACTGAATGATTATATTCGCAATGACCAAACCAATGGGTATCCTCTCCAAAATATCATTGAACTTCAGTCCGAAAATGCGCGACCACGCTGTGCAGGCGGTACTGATTTTTACCAGTGTTTTTTTGGCTTTTGCACTCAATGAGTGTCGCATGAGCAGCATCGAAAAGCGCGAAACCCGGAAAGCATTGGCAGCGATTATTCACGAAATGGAAAGCAATCTGGACGTGCTGGAGCGGTGGGCACCCTATCACAAAGAGGTGGTGGACCGCACCTTTCATTTGCTGGAAACCGACAGCGCATTGTTGGCAAAGGAACGTTTTTCCATAGAGCATCTGGTAGGCGACAGCAGTAGTTTGATGCGCGAGTTTTTGACGCGCCATGCCTGGGGCTATATCAACGCACAAAACATCAATTTCGATTTACAAACACGGATTGATGTCATTATGGTGTATCAGCAACAGGAGTTTGTAGAAAAATCGCTCGAAAGAATGATTGAGCTTCTTTTTAGCTGCGAGATGCTGGAAGAAACCCAAACCGTGGAAAACTATGTTTTGTTTGGTCAGTATCTGGGAGACCTGTGGGGACAGGAGTACGCAATGATAGAGACGTACAAGTTCACCCTCGAGAGGCTTAAGGATTAGCAAATTAAGGGCGTCGTGTAGTCGGAAGACTTACGACTCATTTATTCACCGTAAATGTTGTAGAATGGATGCGTAATGATTAGTTTTGAGGCGTTAACCCCCAAACCAATCTACTATGCCACGCAATAAAATCAATATTCTTTCCATTGACGGCGGCGGAATCCGCGGAATCATTCCGGCCACGGTGCTTGTGCACATCGAAAAACGTATTCGTGAAAAAGAGGGCGTCCACAAGCGCATTGCCGACTACGTTGATTTGGTAGCGGGTACCAGTACCGGTGCCATTCTTGGAGCCATGTTGTTGATTCCGGATGCCAACGGAAGGCCCAAATACACCGCCGAAGATGCTCTGGACTTCTATGTGCAATACGGAGAACAGATTTTTAATCAATCGGTGAAACGCAGAACTATGTTCGCTCAATTGGCCTTTGGAGCTGCACGCTACAGCGAGAAACGACTGGAAAGCCTGTTGAAGGAAAAGGTTGGCGATTGCATGTTGAGCCAGCTTTTGAAGCCTTGTATCATCACGTCTTACAATATGCACAATGCCAAAGCCGTGTTTTTTAACAGCAGGGAGCAAAATGCTGAAAAAGGTGATTTTCTACTTCGCGAAGTGCTTCGTTCCACTTCGGCGGCACCGACGTATTTTAACCCCGCGATGCTCGGTTTCCACGTTGCAAAAGGGAAGCCTATGGTTAATCTGGACGGTGGTGTGTTTGCCAACAATCCCGCCATGTGCGCATATGCCGAGGCGCGCGCTACGGTCTTTCCTGATTGGAAGGATGATAAAAAGGACAACAAAATTTTCCCTACTGCGCGCAACATGCTGATGTTGTCGCTCGGCACGGGTGGTGGTTATGTAGATTTGGGTAATACAGCGAATGCCGCCCGCTGGAAGTTACTTTCATGGGCAAGCAAAACTCCCGACATCATGATGGATGGCGCCCTTCATACCGTAAATTACCAGGTTCAAAAACTTTTCGACTCGCTGGAAGGAGAGGAGGTGAAAAACTACAAAAGGGTGGACTTCCCCAAACCTGATAATTCGGATGAGCCGCCCTACAGCACGGATATGTCCGATGCCTCGCCTGACAATGTGGCTATCTTGCAGCGAAGCGGCGCGCTTACCGTTCAGCACGCCAATATGACTTCTAACACCGAACATACACTGAATACTTTTGTGGATGAGATGATTACGGCGTTTAATACCGATAGTACACAGTAAAGGTGTCGGGCTCATACAAGGATCGGGGCAGCAGTGCTTGTGCGATTGGTTCCGCGAAAACCTCTATCTTGCATAATATGTCAAACAGCCTTCCTTCGTATAGCACCAACAACCAGAGCTTTGCCTGCGTGGTGAACATCGGTGTCGGTTTGGAGCATGTTGCGAATTGTAAGATGATTAAAAAGACTCAAACAAAATGAAGACTTGGAAATTGATCTGTGTTATGGCTGGATTATTAGCCTTCCTTTCGGGTTGTCACCCCGAGGGCAGGGTTTATGTTCAACACAAAAAACTCTCACCAAATATTGAGTGGTTAAAGAAAGATGTACGTGAATTTCAGGTGCCCATTGAAAACACCGACCACAAGTATAACCTGAGTGTATCTTTCCGATATGCCAATGGTTATCAATTTCAAGTCGCAAGAGTGCAAGTAACAG
>SKUL01000028.1 GCA_007129985.1 Flavobacteriales bacterium | reverse complement strand
TTACCGTTTTCAACGACATCATGGGCCCTTCAAAGGTGCTCATACCGTAGGCGGTTACCGCCACAACCATAAATTTGAGTACCGGCTCTTCGCGCACCCTGTCCCAGGCGCCCCGCAATGTGAGCAGCCCGTTGAGCATACCTCCCCATGACGGAGCAATGAGCATCACCGAGAAAACCACCCCGAGCGACTGCGCCCAATCGGGCAGCGCTGTATAGAGTAAGTGGTGAGGACCCGCCCAGATGTAGAGGAAAATCAGTGCCCAGAAGTGAATGATTGAAAGTCGGTAAGAATAAACAGGTCGGTTGGCAGCCTTGGGGATGAAGTAGTACATCAACCCCAGGTAAGGCGTGGTAAGGAAGAAGGCCACAGCGTTGTGTCCGTACCACCACTGAACGAGTGCGTCTTGCACCCCGGCATACCATGAGTAGCTTTTGAAAAGACCAACAGGAAGCGCAAAGCTGTTCACAATGTGAAGCATGGCTACCGTTACAAAGGTGGCAATGTAGAACCAGATGGCCACGTAGAGGTGACGCACCCGACGCTTGAGGATGGTTCCGAACATATTCACACCAAATACCACCCAGATGAGCGCGATGGCAATGTCGATGGGCCACTCCAATTCTGCGTACTCTTTACCCTGCGTGATTCCCAGAGGGAGGGTAATGAGGGCGCTCACAATGATGAGCTGCCAACCCCAGAAGTTGATGTTGCTGAGCGCATCGCTGAACATCCGCGCTTTACAAAGGCGCTGCAACGAATAGTACACCCCGGCATAAATACCGTTACCCACAAAGGCAAAAATCACCGCGTTGGTGTGCAAAGGGCGAATCCTACCAAAAGACAGGAAACTGAGGTTTGCCGTAATCTGGGGAAAAACAAACTGCAGGGCTACGATTAAGCCCACCAGCATTCCTGCAATACCCCAAATCATGGTTGCGATGCTGAACTTCCTGACAATGTCATTGTCGTACGAAAACTTCTGTAGTTCCATTATTGCGATTTTGAATCAGTAGATTTTTGCTTGTCTTTTGGCGCTGCTTTTTTCTCGTCGTCGAAAAGGATTCGAACGCTGTTTGCGTAGTCGTCGTCGTACTGCCCGGTAGAAGTGGCCCACAGAAAGGCTCCCAGAAATAATGCTGCTACGAGAAGGCTGGCTGCTATGAGTAAAAAAATGGCGCTCATGTGCTTTTTATCACGGTACAAATAAGCGATGGCTTTCGATGAAAAAACATGACCGACCTCACAGAATTTGCTGATTTTGGTCAGGTTTTGAGGTGATGGCCGTGAATATTCCGGGTTCGCCCAATTCCTTTGCAGCCCTGCTATTCACAGATAATGTGGTCAATACCACCACCGAAATGGAACTCACCGGCATCAGGATGGCGGCTACTAAAGGCGATAACATTCCACTCAAAGCAAAGCTCAAACCGATTACGTTGTAGAAAAATGAGAGTACCATCGAGGCGCGAACGGTTTTCATTCCTCCTCTGGCCAACGAGAGCAAACCGGGTAACCTGGCAAACTGCTTTCCATCAAAAATAGCATCGCAGGCCGGTGTGAAGTCATATACATTATCGGCGATAGAAATCCCGACGTTGGCAGCTTGAAGCGCGCCGCTGTCATTCAGGCCATCGCCCAACATCATTACCACGCGCCCCCCACGCTGAAGCTTCTCCACATAGGCCAGTTTATCGAAAGGTGTTTGCGAAAAGTGAAGGCGCTCGTCATCAAACCAGGCAGATAGTTTAAACCGCTCTCTGTCGCCATCGCCGGACAATAAGTGCAAGCGGTAGTTTTTAGAAAGGTCTTCGAGCACATGCTGAAAAGACGAGCGATAACCTGCCTCAAACAGAAAATACCCAAGTAGCTTATCGTCAATTTTCACGAAAACCCTCGTGGCTCCGTCTCTGTCGAGCACATCACCGGTAACAAATTGTTCTGAGCCAACAACTACCCACACATCAGCAAACATACCCTGCAAACCCGCACCAGCCACTTCCTTGTAGCGAATGGGCTCATACTCGGCTTCACAATCGAGATACTCATCAATAGTACGGCTCAGGGGGTGTGATGACTGGGCCACCAACGAGCTGATGAGCTGCTGCTGATGGTCGGTGAGTTCGTTTCCGATAAACTCCAGTTCGTATTGATCGTTGCGTGTAAGGGTACCCGTTTTGTCGAACACAATGTCGGTGACTGCCGCCATGGTTTCTACGGTATCGGCATTGCGGAGATAAAGTGCATTTCTCCCCATGGCTCTGAGCGTGTGCCCGAAACTAAAGGGAGCCGCCAGCGCCAATGCGCACGGACAAGCCACAATCAGCACGGCTGTTACCACCTGTGCCCATCGAGAGGGTTCGGTCATTACCCAATACACACCGCCAATTGCTGCTATCAACAGAACCACCATGGTGAAATACCTGCTTACCTTATTAATAAGTGCAACCGTTGGGTTTGCGTTGGCCTTTCGGAATACCTGCTGGTTCCAAAGTTCGGTAAGGTAGCTCTGATCTACCGGTTTTTCTACAAGAAGTCTGATGGCGGTACCGGATTGACGTCCGCCGGCATAAATCAAATCACCCGATTTTTTCTGCACGGGCTGCGACTCTCCTGTCACAAAGCTGAAGTCAACACTGGCGCGATCAGAGATAAGTTTAGAATCTGCCGGAATAAGCTCGCGGTTGCGCACTATGATTTCCATACCCGGCTTGAGGTCTCTGAGGGGCACCTGTTCTTCAAGGTCGTTTTTCACCACGCGGGCTGCCACAGGAAAGTACGATTCGTAATTGCGGTCAAAAGCAAGACTTTGGTACGTCTTTTCCTGAAACCATTTGCCAATAAGGAGAAAGAACAACAGACCAGCCAGCGAGTCCATATATCCCGCTCCGGTTTGGCTGAGAATTTCGTAGAGCGACCGCCCGAAAAGCGCGAAAATACCGAGGGTGATGGGCACATCAATGTTTACCTGCCCACTTCGAAGGCTTGCCCATGCCGAGAGGTAGTAATCGGTAGCCGCGTAAAAGAAAACGGGCAGTGCCAGCAGGATATTCAAGGCACCAAAAAACATGGCGTAGGACTCGAAGCCCTCGCCCATTCCCAGATACTCGGGCAAGCTGAGAAGCATGATATTCCCAAAGCAAAATCCGGCAACACCAATCTTTATGACCCATTTTCTGGAAGGTCGCGCCTCTTTCTGCTTAAAAGTTGAGAGGTTGATTTCGGGCGGATAGCCCAGCTTAACCAGCAACTCCACAATTTGCCGAAGAGATATCTGCTCTTTGTTAAAAAGGATGGAAGCCTGTTTGCGGGTAAAGTGAACGCCCGAGGAAATGACAGCCGGATTGATTCTATGCAGGTTCTCCAGCAGCCAAATACATGAGCTGCAATGAATTGCCGGCAGTCGCAGCGATACACGTGCGTGCTTTCCCTCCTCAAACTGCAACAATCGCTGCTGCACTTCGGGCAAATCAAGAAAAGCGTAACGATCTCGTTCCAGAGCTTCCACCCTCACCCCGGGTCTATCCTCCAGGGTGTAGAAAGCGCCCATGCCGTTTTCGGTGAGTAACTCGTAAACAGTAGCACAACCCTGACAACAAAAGGGCTTCGCATCCAGCTCTATAGCCCTACCCGAGAATGTGTCTCCGCAGTGAAAGCAACTCTTTTGCTGTCGTTTTTTGTCGGTTGAGGCCATGGTGTTAATCGATGCTCAAAGATAAAATGAGGCGAAAAAGCAGATGCTGACCCTCCTCAGGCCCAAATATGATTAAAATTAGTTTTTTTGCTGACCAAAGTCTTAGCAACGTTTAATCAGAATGCCGAATTTTGACGAATAAACACTACCCGACATGAAAAACAAACTTATTGCACTCATCGTTTGCACCATCACCTTGCTCGGACCATTTCGCTGGTCATTTCTCAACAACAGCGATAACAGCGATGCATTCAACGTATTTATGTTTGTACTGACTGTTGTTGGCCTGCTGGGCGCTTTTGTGCTCGTGTCAGAAAGCAAGTCAACAGCAGAGCACTAAAAAACGACACATCTTATTTGCCTGCCTGAAAAGGTATGGCTTACTAATCAACCCATAAAGGCATGAAACGCATCCTTGTTCCCACCGATTTTTCGGATAACGCCCGCAACGCTTTGATTGCCGGTCTTAAACTGGCCCGGGAGATTGGTGGCGAGGTGTTGCTTTTGTACGTTTATGACCAGCCATCAAGCGGTCAAAGTGTGTTGCGAGATTTAAGTTCACAGCTTGAGCAACACGCCTTACAAGACCTTCAGCAGGAGCTTGATGAGGTGAAAGAGTTCAGTGATGGCGTTCCAACAAGTATGAAAGCCGTGAAGGGCGATGTTCCTGAAATGATTCACAAAACGGTGGACATGGAGCGCATTGATTTGATTGTGATGGGAAAAACCGGCCGCTCTGGTTTTAGCAACAAATTGTTTGGTAGCGTGGCCGTTGACACGATTGACGGCTCCAAAGTGCCGGTTTGGCTGATTCCTGAGAAGTGGACTTTCGCGCCCTTAACCCATTTTTGCTTTGCGTCTGACTTAAGCGATCTCGACTATGCTCGCATTCTGAAGCCTCTTTGTCAACTCAGTAAGATCTTTAATGCTCAGGTAGATGTGGTACACTTCTCTCCCGACCCCGAGTACATGGAAGAGTTGCAGCA
>SKUL01000346.1 GCA_007129985.1 Flavobacteriales bacterium | reverse complement strand
GCTTTTTTTCATCCCTGAACACTCAAGCAGGCTTGGTGTTCAGGGATGAAAAAAAGCCCGCACCAACTCGTTGGGTGCGGGCTTGATCATCAAGTGATCGCGACAGGATTCGAACCTGTGACCGTCTGCTTAGAAGGCAGATGCTCTATCCAGCTGAGCTACGCGACCGAAAAAAGCGGTGCAAAAGTAATCAAAATGAAGGGCGCGACGGTGGTTAAATACCCTCGAAAAGCACAAATCGCTCGAGGTATTCAGGGACTACCGCATTCCAACCAAGGTCATGTTCAATACGGATGCGCAGCGCATTCAGGGCTTCGGGCTCACCATGTACCACGAATGTCTTTTTGGGTGAGTCTTCAAAGGCGCCCATCCAGCGCATCAGTTCACGGCAGTCAGCGTGGGCAGATAATCCGTCAATCAACTCCACATGGCAATTCACTTTTACCTCCTGACCAAAAATCCGGATGGTGGGTTCCCCTTTCAAAATGCGCCTTCCACGGGTTCCATCAGGTTGATAACCCACAATCAAGAGGGTGTCTTCTTCGCGCGGCAAGCGGTGGTACAAGTGATGTAAAATCCTGCCCCCTGTCATCATACCACTGGCTGACAAAATAATAGCACGCTTCTTGATATCGTTCAACGCCACGGAATCAGCGTGCGAACGCACCACGCGAAGCTGATTGTGCAGGGTGAGAAACCCGCCATCCACATCTAAAAGCTCACGTTTGATTTTGTGGTCTTTGTCGTGCTCCAGATAAATTCGTGTGGCCGTAATCGCCATGGGACTGTCCATGTAAATAGGCAATTTGGGTATCTCTTTGTTGTCCATCAATTCATTGAGATAGTACAACACGGCCTGCGATCTACCCACCGCAAAGGCCGGAATCACAATACACCCTCCCCTGTCAAGTCCGCGCATGATGGCCTGTCCCAACTCTTCCTGAATGTCGGTACTGATTTGCTCACGGTTTCCATAGGTAGCTTCTACAAAGAGAATATCGGCACGCGGAATGCGCTGTGGAGGAAACAATACCGGATCTGTTTCGCGACCAAGGTCACCCGAAAAAACGATGGTCTTTTCCTGGTGCTCGCCCTGCAAGGTTAGCTCCACGATGGCAGCGCCCAAAATATGGCCAGCGTTGAAAAACTTGAGTTTTACCCGGTCATTGATTTCAATTTCTTCACCATAAGAATAAGGCTCTACAAGCGGTAAAGCAGCCTCAACATCTTCAGTGCTGTAAAGAGGTCTCGGATCCTTGTGTTTGGAATAGCCCTTTCGGTGCGCGTAATCAGCTTCCTCCTCCTGCAATTTGGCCGAATCCAGAAGCAGCACCTCAAGCAAGTCAGCCGTTCCGCGCGTGCAGTAAACCGGACCTCCATACCCCTGCTTTACCAGTCGGGGCAAATAACCGCTGTGATCGAGGTGCGCGTGGGTCAGGACTACCGCGTCTATTTGGCTTGCATCCACAGGAAAATCATCCCAATTCAGCAAACGAAGCTGTTTCAAGCCTTGAAACATTCCGCAATCCACCAAAATTCTGAACTGATTTACCTCCAGTAAAAACTTTGACCCCGTGACGGTTCCCGCCCCTCCTAAAAACTTTACGCGCACATCCATCCCGTACCAATTATTGTGTTCATCGCTTTTGCCAAAGAACGTGAATTTCGACTTGCAAGCCGTGCCAAAACATGCAAATCAGATGGGATAATCTCTATATTTGCTCTCCCGCACAACGGGAAACGTTCGACTTAACACTCAATATGTCAAACCTATGCAAGTAAAAGTAAACACCGATAACAACATCAACGGTACCGAGGATTTCAAAACTAAAGCCCGTGATGCCGTAGAAAATGGACTTCGCCGCTATAGCGATCGTATTACCCGTGTAGAAGTTCACCTCAGCGATGAAAACGCCGAGCGGGGAACCAGCGCCGCCGGAGACAAAAGATGCCTGCTTGAAGCGAGAATTTCAGGCATGCAGCCCATTGCCGTTACCGAAAATGCCGCGCATGTTGAACAGGCACTGAACGGTGCTATTGACAAAGCCCTCCGCACCATCGGTAAAACGATTGACAAAGCCCGCAATCACCGATAATCCGAGCTAAACATGTCGCAAACCATTATCAAAACCGAAAAAGCTCCGGCTCCGATTGGCCCCTACAACCAGGCGGTAAAGGCCGGAAATACGCTCTTTGTGAGTGGCCAGATTGCCATTAACCCCAAAACAGGGCAGCTTGAAACCGGCCACATTGAGGACGAAACACATCGGGTGATGCAAAACCTCAAAGCCATTCTTGAAGCGGCCGGTGCCGGATTTGAAAACGTGGTAAAAACCAGTATTTTCCTGAGCGACATGAACAACTTTGCTGCTGTGAATGCAGTGTATGGAAGTTACTTCGACGACGAAAAAGCTCCGGCGCGAGAAACAGTAGAAGTTTCGGTTTTGCCGAAATCGGTGAATGTGGAGATATCGGCTGTCGTTTATTTGGGCTAATCTTCCGGCTGGTGGAATCGTGCCAATCGCTCGGCCGGTTCACGCACAAAGATGCCGCATCGCAATTGATGCTCTTTAAGACTTTCCGAAATAATATCTTGAAAATGGTAGGCCACCGAGCCCACCCATGACACCGCACAATGTTTCGACTCAGGAAAAGTGAGGAGATACTGCTCAATAAATGCATCGAAAATGCTATTTAGCAGTGTCCGCATAAAGGGGTGTGCTTGATATTGGGCAGCAAAAGGAGCGAAAGAGGCCAGATATGCAGCGGGCTGGTTGCTACGGTAAATCCGTTCAACAACGGTATTAAGATTCATGTCTGAAAAGGTCCGAAGTGACTCACGGAGTTCTTCGGGCATATTGCCGTGAAAGTATGCCTTGAGTATTTCGCGCCCGATGTGATTGCCGCTGCCTTCATCGCCCAGTACAAAGCCCAGTGAGGGTTTTTGGGTTCTGAGAGAATCGCCGTCAAAAAAGCAAGCGTTGGAGCCGGTTCCGAGGATGGCGCAAAGAAGCGGTTCTCCTACGTAACAAGCCCTCGCGGCACCCCACAAGTCACTCTTCACCTCTATGAAAGCGCGCGGTGCAAGTTGAAGCAAGATCCGGCGGACAGCTTCCTGGTTTTTCTCCGAAGAACATCCCGCGCCGTACCAATATACCTGTTGTGCTTCATGAAGTGATGAAAGTCCGGAGACTTCCACAAGCTCAGCAAGAAACTCACCGGCAACATTGTAATTGGGGTTATACCCACCGGTTTTGGCTATTTGCCTCACAGCATCGCGTGTGCAAAGCCACCAGTCGCAACTGCTTCCACCGGCATCTATTACCCACACCTGTTCCATCAGGTAGAGAGGATATCAGCAATTCTCAGCCATTCTTTGTCCAAACGCAACTTATCTGAAATGGCATCCTTGAAAGGAGTGTACACTACTTTGTTATTTATCAGCCCCACCATTGCGCTAGATTTTCCATCGCGCAGACCTTCCACAGCGGCCAGTCCGAGTTTGGATGCGAGCAAGCGATCGTTGAGGGTTGGAGAACCGCCACGTTGGAGATGCCCCAAAATGGTCACCTTGGTGTCGTACTCCGGATAGCGACTTTTGATTTTTTCGGCCAGCGCAGTGGCCCCACCCGTTCTTCCGCCTTCGGCAACCACAACAATGCTTGATGATTTATGGTGTGATTTGCTACGCTCTAAAATTTCTCCGAGTTCATCAACACTCATTTCCCGTTCGGGTACCACAATCGCAACAGCGCCTGTTGCCACTCCGGTGTGGGCAGCAATGAAGCCCGAATCGCGCCCCATCACTTCCACAAAGAACAAGCGGTTGTGCGATCGGGCGGTGTCGCGGATTTTATCAATCGCTTCCATGGCCGTGTTATTGGCGGTATCGAAACCCAAGGTGTAATCCGTTCCATACAGGTCATTGTCAATCGTTCCAGGAATGCCAATCATGGGCAGGCCGAACTCTTCCTCAAAAATCATGGCTCCCGTAAAGGTTCCGTCGCCACCAATGGCCACCACCGCGTCAATTCCTTCGCTGCGAAGGTTGTCATACGCCTGCAGTCTTCCGGCTTTCTCCATAAAAGCGGGGCATCGCGCAGACTTCAGAATAGTACCGCCCCGAGGTAAAATATGGTTTACCGAGCGCGCAGATAGTGGTTCAAAGTCCTTGTCGATCATCCCCTCGAAGCCGCGGTAAATTCCCACTACCTCCAAATCATAATACACCGCCGCACGCACCACAGCGCGCAAAGCGGCATTCATTCCGGGAGAGTCACCGCCCGAAGTAAACACACCAATCTTTTTCAAGGACTTCAATTTTTTGTGACCAATGTTTAAGGCCCGATTTACCGAACTATTTCAATCGCCTAAGTTGCCAATTTTTCGCGAAATCACTACCTTGTTTTCTCCAAACCCGACGTGTTTGGGTCTATGAACTCCCATGCGGTTTTACTATCTTTGCGCGGCCCGGTATCAGCCGTGCTGCTTTAACAACGCCGCTTATGTCCACAGAAACTCAACTCACCCAAACCGACATCGCTGAATACGTTCAGGAAATCCTCAACGATTACCGTCTGGCCTGTATCAGTCGCGAGGCTTCTCTTCTTGGACGCAAAGAGGTGCTCACTGGAAAGGCGAAATTTGGAATTTTCGGCGATGGAAAGGAAGTGGCGCAAATTGCCATGGCCAAGCAGTT
>SKUL01000041.1 GCA_007129985.1 Flavobacteriales bacterium | reverse complement strand
GACCTCGTCCAAACCTTGCTCGCTCTGGACCAATACTCCGATGAGGTGTACTTCGAAATGCTGCAAAAAGCCGATTCTACTCCCGTGCCCAACGAGATTTTCAGGAATATCAACGGCTACGAGTTTCAAGCTGTGAAATCAGATTGGGGCCTCTCGAAAAACTCATTCTCCAATGGTGTTGCCTATGCCGATTTGGACGGCGACGGCGATTTGGATATGGTGGTCAACAACCTCGGTCAGCCCGCTTTCATTTGCCGCAACAACACCCGTCAGCAAGACAACAGCCACTTTCTGCAAATGGAGCTGGAGGCACCGGACGAAGCTTTCCACGTGGACGGCTCGCGTGTTTGGCTCTACAGCAATGGCGAAATGCAATACGCGGAATATCGCTTCACACGGGGCTTTCAGAGTTACATGGAGCCTGTGCTTCATTTTGGATTGGGGCAAACGGCTGAGGTTGACAGTGTGGTGATTCAGTGGCCCAACCAAAAGCACCAGGTGGTGAAAAGCCCTGAGAGCAATCAACGCATCACCCTGGCTTACGATGCTCAGAGTGCGCGCAAGCGTCAACCGGAAATGAAGGAAAAATGGTTTTGGGATGCCACGCAGGCCGCTGTAAAACCACCTGCCGTTCACGAGGAAAACGAATTTGACGATTTCAAAAAGGAAATTTTGCTTCCCCACCGCATGAGTCAACTTGGACCCGCATTGGCAGTGGGAGATGTCAACGGAAACGGACTGGACGATTTTTACCTCGGAGGGGCCAAAGGAGAGCCCGGAATGCTCTATCTGCAATCAGCCGGTGGGTTTTTTGAACGCGCCAAAGTACCCGCGTTTGAAACTGTAGCCGAAGGTGAAGATTTGGGCGCTCTGTTTCTGGACGTGGATGGCGACGGGTTTCTCGACCTCTACGTAGCTCGTGGAGGCGGGGGCGATGTGGCTGATTCTCCAGAATTGTTGCAGGATTTGGTGTTTCGAAATAACGGTCGCGGTGGTTTTGAAAGCGCTAAAATGCTACCCAAAATGCACACCAGTACACTCGTTGTGAAAGCTGTGGATTGGGACAACGACGGCGACCTTGATTTGTTTGTGGGCGGAAGAAATGTCCCCGGACAATATCCGCTCGCTCCTCGCAGCTACTTGCTCGAAAACCAGAACGGCCGCTACGTGGATGTTACCGACAAGCGCGCACCCGATTTGATGTATGCCGGTATGGTGAGCGATGCCATGTGGATTCAAAGCGATGACAACGACCACCTTCAATTGATGGTGGTGGGCGAGTGGATGCAACCCAAACTTTTTGACTGGCACAACGGCCGACTGGTTCCCAACAGCTCCTTTCCACCGGAAGGGGCAGGAGGCGGCTGGTGGAGCGGCATTGCTTCCGGTGATTTTACCGGCGACGGCAAACAGGAGTTCATACTTGGTAACCTCGGGCGGAACAACAAATTTCAACCCTCGCCTGATTCACCACTTTTCTGTTTTGCTGGCGATTTTGACGGAAACGGAACGCTGGACATCGTGCTGAGCAAAACCTACCAGGACAGACTCGTTCCGGTGCGCGGACGCGAGTGCAGCAGCGCCCAGATGCCGTTTATTCTCGAGGCCTTCGAAACCTACCACGACTTTGCCACAGCAAGTTTGTCGGATATTCTGGGTGACGAGAATTTAAAAGAGGCGGTTTCGCTTCAAGCCGATGATTTCACCAGTGTGTTGGTTCGGCAAACCGATGCCGGTTGGGAGGCCAAACCCCTGCCCATCGCGGCACAAATCGCGCCCATCATGGGGATGGTGATTGATGATTTTGACGGCGATGGACACCTCGACGTGGTACTGGCCGGAAACAATTTCGTGACCGAGGTTGAAACCACACCCTACGACAGCGGCAAAGGACTCTTCCTGAAAGGCAATGGTAAGGGAGATTTTGAGGTGGTGTACGAACCACAAAGCGGAATCTTCCTGCCCGATGATGTGCGGCGCGTGTTGCCCATCAAAGTGTCAACCGACCAAATACGTGGAGTTTTGGTCGCATCCAACAACGGTCGCGCCCGCTTGCTTATCTCAACCAAAGATTAGTAGTAAAGTGGGAGATTATTCGGGGTAAGCGAATCGTTAAATGATATTGTTTGAATGGAACAATTGTGGTTTTGAAATCGAATTCTCTTGCGGACATTGCGCCTTCTTTGCGTATCCGACGCATGTCGGAATTGCGGTAAAAAGGCTTAACCGCAAAGACGCAACGGAGACGCAACGAGCGCAAGGAATATGCACGTCAAACATAAAGTCCAGTCCTATTTTGAACTCGCAGCACCCAGGCACCTCCCGATAGGGAAACTGCGTGTGGGGCATTCCCTTAATAAAACAAGAGTCATAAAAACGCTAATGCCTTCTGAATGGATGATATGAAGGCTTTTGCCCCGTGGGAATTATCCGATTTCGAATTGCATATTGCTGAGGTGCCGGTACAGTCCTTCCTCATGCGCAATCAGCTCGTGGTGGGTTCCTGATTCAACCACCTTACCGTCCTGCACCACCAAAATGCGGTCGGCGTTGCGAACCGTGGCCAACCTGTGCGCCACCACAAAAGAGGTTCGGCCTTTCATCAACTCATCCAGTGCCTCTTGCACCAAACGCTCTGATTCTGAATCGAGTGAGCTGGTAGCTTCATCAAGGATTAGAATGGCAGGGTCTTTCAGAACAGCACGCGCAATGGCTATGCGTTGGCGCTGACCTCCCGATAACTGAATGCCGCGCTCACCCACCACGGTGTCGTAGCCTTCCGGAAAAGTGCGAATAAACTCCTCGGCGTTGGCTTTACGGGCTGCTTCTTCAATTTCTTCCTGGTTGGCTCCCGGTTTTCCGTAGGCGATGTTTTCGCGAATGGTGCCTCCAAACAAAATTACATCCTGCGGCACAATCGCCATCTGTGCACGAAGCTCAGAAAGCGGATAGTCTGCAATTTCGCGGTCATCAACGCGAATGCTTCCCGAAGAAATATCGTAAAACCTTAGAATGAGTGCAGTAATGGTGGTTTTTCCCGCGCCGCTGGGCCCAACTATAGCGATGGTCTCACCCGTATCGGCATCAAAAGTAACTCCGTTCAGTACGGGCATATCCTGTCGGGTAGGGTAGCTGAAGTGCACATTTTCGAAGGATACCTTTCCCCGAATCCGGTTCTTGTTTGCTTCGGAAAGTTGAGTCATCGGGATGTTCTCAGGATTTTCCTCGAGAATATCCATCAATCGCTCCACTCCTCCAACCGCCCGTTGAATCTGCGCGTACAGCTCTGCAATTCCGCCAATAGACGCCCCTACAAACACAGAGTACAACACAAACGAAATCAATTCGCCAATGGTGATAGAGCCTTCGATGGACATCCGCACACCCATCCACACCACGGCCACAATCGCCCCGAAAATGCAGAAAATGATAAAGGCTGCGAACATTCCCCGGTAAATACCTCCTTTGATAGAAACCCGCACTATTTCATCCACACTTTTTCTGAACCTTACGGATTCAAAAAGCTCGTTGGTAAACGATTTCACGATGGCAATGCCCTGGAGGGTTTCTTCAATAATGGTGGTAGATTCCGCTACTTTGTCCTGTGCCTCACGCGACAAACTCCGGATAAAACGCCCGAAAATCACCGCGAAAACAGCCAAAACCGGAACAATGGCGAGCATCATCAAGGTGAGCTTGGGCGATATAAAGGTGAGAAGCGTAAGTCCACCCACGATAAGAATAAGCTGTCTCAAAAACTCGGCGATGGTGGTTGTGAGCGTGCTTTGAATCTGCGTGAGGTCGGCTGTCATTCGGCTGTTCAGTTCACCCACCCGCTTTTGGTTGAAGTAGGTCATCGGCAGGCGAATCAGGTGCTGATAAATATCGTTGCGCAGATTGGCCAGCGATTTCTCAGTAACCGACACAAAGAGATACACCCTGAAAAACGAAAAGATGCTTTGGGCCACCAGAATCACACACAACACCAGCGCAATTTGGTTGGCAGTAGAATAGTCGCTGTCTTTGGCGCTGTCCACCAACCTTCCCATCAGCTCAGGAAAAATCAGCGCGGTGGCACCCGTGAGCAACAAAAAGAAAAGTCCGATTCCAAATGTTAGGCGGTAGGGCTTCAGGTAGCTGAAAATGCGGATGGATTTTTTCCATGCCTCGCGTGAAACCTTTACCTTTTCTTTGTTTCTGCTCCTTGCCATAATGGTGCGCAAAGTTACGTCAATTTGTTGCTCAAAAAGAGCTTGAAATAGTCACTTCCTGACGAAATTCTACACCTCACCAAGCGAAGGTTGCTTGTCAATTCATTCTTTTGTCGGTCGCAACGCAGCCACCAACAAAGATTTCGCAAGATTTGTTGCAGATGCTTGTTGTAATGCAAAAAACATCTATTTTTGCAGTCCTTTTTGAAGAAACCCACGAAAAAGAAACACCAAAGTCATGAAACGCACATTTCAACCTTCACAGCGCAAGCGACGTAACAAACACGGATTCAGAGAGCGAATGGCCAGCGCTGACGGTCGTCGCGTACTCAACGCTCGTCGCCGTAAAGGACGCAAGAAAGTGAGCGTTTCTTCTGAGCGTCGTCACAAGCGATAATATTTTCGCTTTCTGCATATTTACAGGGTCGCAAATGCGACCCTTTTTTGTTGCCAAAAACCAGCCTCAACTTTGCGCATTACCTTCGTTTG
>SKUL01000027.1 GCA_007129985.1 Flavobacteriales bacterium | reverse complement strand
TGTTAATGAGCACAAGGGGCTCATGGGGCACCGCGTCAAATGGGTTTTCGGTGGCGTTGTAGCGAATCACCCCTTCTGTGGTTCCGAACCACAAATAGCCGTCGTCATCAAGGAAAACAGCATTTTGATTGCACTCCAAACTTGGCAAGCCTTCCTGGTCGGTAAAGTGCTCGGTTTTGATTTCGCCATGTGCGTGATAACTGCGTGTATCAAGCACAAACAAGCCATTGTTGGTGCCGATATACAACAGCCCCAGCTTTTGCGCCAGAAAGTTAATGTTGTTGGAGCCAAACCCGCTGCTGAACACCACCTGCACTAGGGAGTCACCTTGCAAGGCAAAAAGACCGCGCTTGCTTCCCACCCATAGCTGCTCCTGATTGTCTTCGGCTATGCTGTACACCACTTGATTGCGGGGGTCATCGGGCAAGGCATAAAGCTTGAAACCATCATCTTCGGCGGCAACCAATCCGTTCTCAGTTCCAAACCACATGCTGCCGTCAGAGCGCTCATAGATGTTTCGAACACGTCTTCCGGGAAAATCAGCTGTCCGAGAATCACTTACAAATTTGCCATTCTCAAAAAGAGCAATACCGTTTACTATTCCAAACCACATGCGCCCTTTGGAGTCTTCGCGCACGGCCGTAACGCGGTCAAAAAAGGTATCGGCAGCAGGACCGGTGTAGTTGCTAAAACTTCGGCCATCATACCGGCTGATTCCCACATTGGTTCCGAACCATATATAACCTTGCTTGTCTACCTGAAGGCTCCAGATGGTATTGTGCAGCAATCCGTCGTCGGTGCTATAACCACGCACACCTTCCGCACCCATTCGGCACGCGCCATTGTCGTATGAGCCCAGCCACAGGTCATTGTTCTTATCGCGTTGAATAGCCATCACGATATCGCTCACCAGACTATCCCGCTTGGAAAAGGTTACAAAGCGTTCACCTGTAAACCGAAACACCCCTTTGCCGTCGGTGCCGATCCACAGGTTTTCTTCGCGATCCAGAAAAAGTGTTTTGATGTTTTCGTAGTTCAGGCCGATATTGGTGGTGAACTTTGGCTGACCGTCGGAGGTTAGTTTGTTCAACCCGGAGCGCGATGCGACCCAAAGGTTTCCGTCACGGTCGCGGACAATTTCGCGCACAAAGTTGTTTTGCAAACCTTCTACTTCGGTGATGTTCTGCACCGTATTACTTTCGAGCCTGAATACGCCGCTACCGAAACTCGCTGCCCAAACCAAATCGCCGTCGCCCAGCACCACATCGCTGATGCTTACTCCATCCAACAAAGTCTCCAATTCGCCCAATTGAAAGTTGGGGGAACGATACAATCCGGAGCGGCCTCCCACAAGAAGGTCGTTTGAAGGAGTGCGCACAAGAATACGGATGAAGGGGTCGGTGGTGAATTCTTCCACTTGCTCGTAGCTCACAGTGGCGGTGTTAAAGCGAAGCAGCCCTCCTCCATTGGTAGCAATCAAAAGCTTGCCCGGCGCTTCTTCCACGATACTCAGCACCATGTTGTTTTGCCAGGGTTTGGGGAGCGGATATGGGAAAAACCGTGTGCCGTTATGGACCGAGATTCCTCCGGCACAACCAAACCAAAGGCCTTCGTCTGAGCCCTCGAAAATGCAGTTTACCTGATTATCAACCAGGCCGTCCGAGGCCGCATAGTTTACAAACTGGCTGCCGTCAAAGCGACTCACCCCTCCCATGGTAGCGAACCACAAAAACCCCCTGCTGTCTTGCTCAATGGCCCGCACCTGACTTTGTGCGAGTCCGTCTTCAATACTGTGGTGAATAAAGCCAAATTGCTGAGCCCCGGATGCTATCGCAACCAGCAAGCAAACCACGCATATCAAGAGCCGTTTTGTCATAAGTGCAAGCTGTGAGCACCGCTCAGAAACTGGCGATGTGCCCCAGAAATTCCGGCAATTTACGACGTGATACCGGAACCGCCGAAGCATCGGACAATATAGCCAAATTACCATCGGCCCGATTGAACTCGCGCAGGTGATGCCGTGCATTGATGATATGCGATTTGTGCGTGCGGAAAAAATCGCGCTTGCTGAGCATATCCTCGTACACCTTGATGTTCTTGCTGCTCATGTAGCGCTTGCCGTTGCTGAGGTAAATGTTGGTGTAGCTGTCACAAGCCTCCAGTCGTACAATCTCCTTGTTGTCCACAATCAGGTAGCCATCGCGGGTAGGAATGGCCATTTTTTCGGGGTCGTGCTGGGCGGAAATCTGCTTGAACATTTCCTCCAGACTGAGATGCTCGGCGGTATTGGTAGTACCAGCCTGATGCAAACGCATCACTTTTGCGACAGCCTGTTGCAGATCTTCCAGGCTGATGGGTTTTTCGAGGTAGTCAATGGCATCGGCGCGAAAAGCTTTTAGGGCAAATTCGTTATGGGCTGTGGTAAAGACTACCGAAAAGTCGCGCGTGGGCAGCGACGACAGCAATGAAAAGCCATCCTCGCCAGGCATTTTAATATCGAGAAAGACTACATCCACATCGTGCTCTTCCAGAGCCTCTCTAGCCTCGGCGGCCGAGTTGGCAATAGCTGTTACTTCTACCTCGGGGCAAAAATCCTGCAGCATCATTTGGAGGTTGCTGCTCGCGTTGAACTCGTCGTCAACAATCAATGCTCGTAGTTTCATGGCTTTGGGTTTTTGGGGGTTCGAATGGCTTGAAGTTAGGCATTGCTATACGGCCGAACAACATCCATGGGGCCAACTACAGGCTTGATTGAGCGAAAGTAGTGTTTGGTTGAGTAAGCGGTTTTAGCGCGAAGCCGATAGTGCTTCTATAACCTCCGGAAGACGGCTTCGCGAAACAGGAATCCTTGTGCCATCTGCCAGCAAAAGCTCGGGGTGGTCGTTGCGAATGAGCTCAGAAACACATTGCATGTTTACCAAATAAGATCGGTGTACCCGCTGAAAGGTTGGAGCTATAAGCAGCTCTTCATACACTTTGAGCGTGCGGGTATCTAAATAGCGGCTACCATCCCGCTGCACGATAAGGGCACAATTTCCTTCGGCCTGCACATAGGCAATGTCGGCCACTCGGACCATACGAATACCGCGTGCATGGTGAATAGCAATGCGCTGTCGCTCGCCATAGAGCTCCTCCAGAAACTGCCAAAGTTTTTCCTGGTAGGCCTGATGCTCATTGGGGTTGCTCCGAATGTTTCCCACCAACTTGCGGAGTTTTTCGGCCGCGGTTTGCAGGTCTTCGGGGTCAACGGGTTTTAGTAAATAATGTACCGCGTTGGCATTGAGTGCCTGAAGTGCATAATCCCGAAATGCGGTCACAAACACCACAAGGTAGGGATAGTCGGGTAACTGCCGCAACAGTGTAAAGCCCTCTGCTCCGGAAGGCATGCGGATGTCCAGAAAAATAAACTGTGGCCTGTTTGCATCAACAACCCGCACCGCTTCTTCTACGCTTGATGCATCGGCCACCACGCGGATATCGGGGCAATAATCCGCCAGCATCATGGCCAGATTGGCGCGGGCGTGCTGCTCGTCGTCAACAATAATGGCTGTATAAACGGTTGAATCTTCCATTCAATGATTGGGTGCGGACGTTACAAAAAAACACAATTTGTCCGATAATGAACCCAAAGCCACCGTGCCTTGTAATGTGCTGACTTCTGGCGTCGAATCTTCGTATCTTGAAGTATGATGAAACCGATACTACATATCAAAGCGATAGCGTTAATGATATATGTGCCTGAACCTGAGCTCTGGTGGGTATTTCAGGACAGGGTGTAAGAATGAGCCGAAACAAAGAATCACTTTTGCTTTGCTCGCGCATGAGCCGGTGTATTTATTACCCTCATATAGATCGCAATAACCACATTTCAGGTTGATGCTTCAATGCGAAAAACGCAAAAAGCTTTCGTAATCCACCTCGAAAAACCCTTGTGTCTTGGGTCTGCACAGCCACAAGCTTCATCACATTGAGCAAGGTTCAATAGACCCCCACTACTCTGCTCCCCTACACCACCACATTCACAATCCTGCCCGGCACCACAATCACCTTTTTCGGGGCTTTGCCTTCGAGGTATTTGGCGCTCTGTTCGTCGGCAAGAACGGCTTTCTCCACCTCGGTTTTGTCGAGGTCTAAAGGCAGTTCTACCTTAAACCGCGTTTTGCCGTTGAAGGAAACCGGATACTCAAAGGTGTTTTCTACCAGGTGCTCCTCGTTGTATTTGGGCCAGGGTTGAATGGTTACGGAATCCGTATGACCAAGGTCTTGCCAGAGCTCTTCTGCAAAGTGCGGGGCGTAGGGCGACAACAGCACCGTAAGCGGTTCAATAATGTCGCGCTTGGCGCATTGCAAATCCGTAAGCTCGTTTACGCAAATCATCAGGGTGCTCACCACGGTATTGTAAGCGTGGCGCTCAAGGTCTTCGCTTACCTTTTTGATGGCCTTGTGCAGTGCTTTCAGCTCGTCTTTGTTGGGTGCTTCATCGCTAATGCGCAGCCCTCCCTCTTTTTCGTGAGTGAGGCGCCAGAGCTTTCTCAAAAAGTTGTACACCCCGTTGATGCCCTTGGTGTCCCAGGGTTTGCTTTGCTCCAGCGGGCCGAGGAACATCTCGTACATCCGCAAGGTGTCGGCCCCGTATTGGTCCACCAGCTCGTCGGGCGTTTGCACGTTGAATTTGGATTTGGACATTTTTTCAATCTCTGGCAGGCAGTAG
>SKUL01000116.1 GCA_007129985.1 Flavobacteriales bacterium | reverse complement strand
TCTTTGGACGATAGCTCTACATCAATGCGCGTATCCTTGTTGAGCTCCACGGTCATTTTTTTACTGGCGAAGCCCACGAATGAATACTCCAGATTGTAGGTTCCCGCAGGGAGGGTCAGCGAGTAAAAACCGTAGAGATTGGTTACCGCGCCCCCACTGGTTTCTGTGACATACAATGCCGCGCCAATGAGCTCTTCACCACTTGATTCATCGGTGATATGGCCACTCAGCGTGTACTTCTGCGCGAAGCTGGATGAGAGAATTCCCAGAAAAAAAAGGATGCCAAGAGCGCGTTTCATGGAGCAGGTAAGTTTGGGCCAAAGTTCAACTTTTGAACGCTGGTAATGTGCTTTTTTTTGACAAACGACAGTTCACCCGTGTAAGCGGTTAGTCGCTAACGTTCGGAGTGAAAACGCAGCGTACCTCAGATTGTTCAAACAGATTATTGCAGAGATTCTGCAGCGATGATATCTTCGGCGTTTACCACCTGCGCCCAACGTGGAATTCTGGCCGGTTGCTGCAGTGTAATGGTTTGACGGTACGCCTTGTGATCGCCATTGCTGGCAAAATACAGCTTGTTTTCGTCACTGTCGTGCTCCCAGATTACGCCATACACCTCCTTGCCCGATTTCAACCTGAGTCGGCAGTGACGATTGTAGTACAGCGATAAATCGTGGCGGGTCATTTCAAACACTTTGGATGCGTGTCCAAATTACGCTGTTCGGCGCTATTTGTTGTCTGCATTTTTTCAACAATGCGCAACGGCGCGCACCACAAAATCAGGAATGAAGCGGGTTTGAGAGCGACAGAATCGTGAAAAAAATCAGTTGAACCGAACTTTTGGTCAAGCCCGAACCGGACGATGTTACTTCCGTTTGTAGACAGGTACAGTAGAGCAAGGCTCGCCGTACATCAAGGTTTTTACAACAGCTTGCAGATGGCTTACAACTGCCGCAAACGCCGATGGTGGCACCTTCACATCTCCACAACCTTTTACCACCACGCGGGCATCGCGGTAATCATCGGGGTTCAATGCGCGAATGGCATCGAGGTACAACAGGTTGTGAAAAGCCTCAGGAGAGGCCACCTCAACCCGCCTGGCATAGGCCTGCAGGGCGGATGCGACGAGCATGTAGGCCCAATCCTGCACAATGGCATCGGCCGAGCAGAAAACTGCCACATACTGACCTTGGTACTGGCTCCAGTCGTGGGTTTTAATCATTTCCCGAAAGTCTTGCTCTTTCAGCACCAAGCCCTGCCATAGGTGTTCGGCCAGATCGAAAGATACAATGTCGGCCTTCGGGGCAAGTTCTCCCAGGTCAAGGGTAATCAGCCCGCTTTTGGCTACTTTATTTACGATTTCCTCTGCCATGGCTTACATAAATCCGAGTTCCAACTGTGCTTCCTCGCTCATCATGTCTTTGTTCCACGGTGGCTCAAATACAATTTCCACCTGAGCCGAGGGAACCTCTTCTATGCTTGCTACTTTTTCTTCAACCTCACGCGGAAGCGACTCCGCAACCGGACAATTGGGCGAGGTGAGGGTCATGGTAATGGCAACCCCCCGGTCTTCGCCAAAATTGATTTCGTAAATGAGCCCCAGCTCGTAGATGTCCACGGGAATCTCCGGGTCGTAGATGGATTTCAGCACTGAAATCACCTTTTGCTCAAGAATCTGTTTTTCCTGGAAATCCATATCCCTTTCATTCATCGTTTTTGGCTTGAAATGCCAGCGCGTAAATTTTCATTTGCTTCACCATGGCCAGCAAACCGTTGCTGCGGGTAGGTGAAAGGTGTTCCTTCAGCCCGATGCGGTCAATAAAGTATAAATCCGTTTCGAGGATGCCGGCCGGAGTGCTTCCGTTTAGCACGCGCACCAGCGTGGCAATGATACCCTTGGTGATGATGGCGTCGCTATCGGCCGTGAACTGCACTTTACCGTCTTCCATTCCGGCGTCGAGCCAAACTTTCGACTGGCAGCCGCGAATAATACGGTCGTCGGTTTTGAGTGACTCGTCAATCAATGGCAATTCCCTTCCCAGACTAATCAGATGGTCGTATTTGTCCATCCAGTCGTCAAACAGGGCAAACTCTTCAATGACCTCGTCCTGCCGGCGGTTGATTGCTGATATTTCGTTTTCAACTGCGTTTCCCATGGTTAGCTCAGCATTTGTTGGGCTTTGCGAAGGGCCTCTACCAGCCGGTCAATTTCCTCAAAAGTGTTGTAGGGCGCAAAAGATGCGCGCACCGTCCCTTCAATGGCGTAGCAATCCATCAGCGGTTGGGTGCAGTGGTGACCCGTGCGAAGCGCCAGGCCCATTTTATCGAGCAACACGCCTACGTCGTAGTGATGCACTCCTTTCAGGTTGAAGGAAATAACGGCAGCTTTGTTCGGCGATGTTCCAACCGGTACAAAACCATCTATTTCAGAAAGTGCCCGGGTTGCATATGCCAGCAACTCGTGTTCGTAGGCCTTCACCTGTTCGATATCTTGCTCCTGAAGCCATTCGATGGAAGCTCCCATGCCGATGATACCCGCAATATTGGGCGTACCGGCTTCGAATTTAAACGGCGGCGTGTTGTAGGTGGTGCGGTCAAACGTAACACGGTCAATCATTTCTCCACCGCCCTGATAGGGAGGAAGTTTCTCCAACAGCTCGTACCGCCCGTAAAGCACACCGATGCCCGTTGGGCCGTAGTGTTTGTGCGCGGAAGTCACGTAAAAATCGCAGTTGAGGTCCTGCACATTTACCCTCTCGTGGGCCAGTGCCTGTGCCCCGTCCACAAGGGTGAGTGCCCCCACATTTTTGGCCATGGAGATTATCTCAGCGGCGGGATTAATCGTTCCCAGCGCGTTGGATACATGTACAAAAGCCACCACCTTGGTACGCGGCGAGAGGAGGTTTTGGTAGGCCTCCAAATCGAGTGTTCCGTCTTCCAGCACAGGAATCACCTTGATGATGGCTCCGCTGATTTCGGCGGCCAGTTGCCACGGCACAATGTTGCTGTGGTGCTCCATTTCGGTGAGCAGGATTTCATCGCCGGGCCGCAAATAGGCGCGGCCCAGAATATGCGCTGCGAGGTTGATTCCCCCCGTGCAACCGGAAGTAAAAATGATTTCCTCGTGCCGGGAGGCCCCCAGAAAATCGGCCATTCGATTGCGCACCTGCTCCATGGCATCGGTGGCTACCTGACTCAGGTGGTGCACACCGCGGTGCACATTGCTGTTGTACTCGCGGTAATAGCGATTCATGGCCTCAATCACCTGCTGGGGCTTTTGGGTGGTAGCGGCGTTGTCGAAATACACCAAAGGGCGTCCGTTCACCTGCTGATTGAGCAGGGGAAACTGCTTGCGGATACCCTCCGCGAAAGCTGTATTTGGTCCGGTTGCCTCCAGTGTGTTTGCCATGTTATTGGGTGAACTTATCGTAGAAATAGCTTCGGATGGCTTCGTTCTCCACCTGGTCAATCACCTCGGCTGCAAATGCCGCCACCAGCATGCGTGTGGCTTCAGTTTTGTCAATGGCCCGCGATTGAAGGTAGAAAATTGCCTCTTCGTCCATCTGGCCAGTGGTTGAGCCGTGGCTGCATTTCACGTCATCGGCGTAAATTTCCAGCTCAGGCTTGGAGAATTGTTGCGCATTTTCTGACAACACAAGGTTGTTGTTCTGCTGAAAAGCGTTGGTTTTCTGCGCGTCCGGACGAACAATCACTTTTCCGTTGAATACGGCAGTACTCTCGTCGTACAGCACGCCTTTGTACAACTCAGAGGAGTCGCAATGCGGCACCGCGTGGTCAACAAACGTGTTGTTGTCGAGGTGGCGATTGCCCTCAAGCAGGTACAAGCCGTTGAGGCGCGCAAAAGCCTGCTTGCCGTCGAGGCGGATGTTGAGATTGTTGCGGGTCCAGCCGCCGCTTTCGGGAGCCGTTACAATTTCGAAGTGGGCACCGTCGGATAACCGCACGTAATCTGCGCTGTGGTGGAACCATTGGTCGCCCTCGTGCTCCATTTTAAAGACATTCAATCGGGCGTTGGCTCCAACGTGCATTTCGCTCAAGCTGTTGGTAAAGCCTGTTGCCCGGTTGGGTGAACTGTAGCGCATCAGCACTGTGGCCGAAGAGCCTGCGCCTGCTTCAATCAGCACACGCGGCTGATATACGCTGCCGTTGCTGGCGGTAAAACTCAGCTCGATAACATCTTCAATCTTTTTGTTGGCAGCGATACGCAGAACGAGTATCTCCGGACAAAAGGCGGTGTTCACAGCCTCCATCACGTGGTGTTTGGGTTGTGCGAGTGCACCGAATGATTCTGGCAGTTCAGCGCTTGCACCCAGAATTTTGAATTCCACGCCTTCGGGGAGCTTGGTATCCTGCGCTGCGTGCCCGTTGCGGATGTGTATGCGCACGGCATTCAAGTCTTCAATCGCGGGAGCGTCTTCGGCTCGCACATCAGGCTGAAAGGCCACATCCAGCTTGAGGAGTCTGTTCACGCGGGTGTACTTCCAGAACTCTGTTTTGGACGTGGGGAATGCCAGCTCGTCGAGGTCGTTGAGTGCAGTAATCCGCTGCTCCTGCTCTAAAGGGCCGTAGTGCTCGCCGTAGGATGCGTGCAGGCTCTGAACCAGCGCGGAATCAGCTGCTGCTGTTGCCAGTCGCGTTGTCATACTCCTACGTTTTGCTCGTTGATAATCCAGTCGTAGCCTTTTTCCTCAAGCTCCAGCGC
>SKUL01000035.1 GCA_007129985.1 Flavobacteriales bacterium | reverse complement strand
CCGGTTTCGTTCCATTGTCTTTAATCCACTTGGCAGCACGGGCTTCCAGTTCACCACCAATTTCTCCAATCATCACGATTCCGGCAGTGTCTGGGTCATTCATGAAAAGCTGAACGGCCTCTAGTGTAGTGGTACCGATGATGGGGTCTCCACCAATACCGATGGCCGTGGTGATTCCCATTCCTGCTTTTACCACCTGATCAGCAGCTTCGTATGTCAGCGTACCTGATTTTGAAACGATTCCAACATTTCCTGCTTTAAATACAAAACCTGGCATGATGCCCACTTTGGCTTCACCGGCCGTGATTACACCGGGGCAGTTAGGGCCAATCATGGTGCAGTCTTTATCGTCAATGTAGCGCTTTACCTTAACCATGTCGTTTACAGGAATTCCCTCGGTAATGGTTACAATTACCTTGATACCGGCGTCGGCGGCCTCCATAATGGCGTCGGCGGCAAAAGCAGGCGGCACAAAGATGATGGTTACATCGGCTCCTGTTTTCTCAACAGCCTCCGATACAGTATTGAAAACCGGACGACCCAAATGCTCCTGACCTCCTTTGCCGGGGGTCACTCCACCTACCACGTTGGTTCCGTATTCTATCATCTGCCCGGCGTGAAAAGTCCCTTCACTTCCGGTAAAACCTTGCACTATAACCTTGGAATTCTTGTTTACGAGTACGCTCATCTTTTCATTATTTGGCGGCCAAAATTATGGTTTTGACAGGTCTTATCCAACCCAAATTTTGCACGCTTTCACATCCTTTGTTAAGCTGCATCAGCAAGTCGAAACCAATGGCGCGGTAATCCGCAGTTTTCACTGCATTGGCTACCTTTACCGCCATGCAGCAACACAGTCCGGACGATACCATCTGTGCCCTATCTACCCCGCCTGGAGTGGGTGCCTTGGCCGTTATTCGCGTAACGGGTCCTACGGCGGTGGATGCAGTGCAGGCCCACTTCAACAAGGCGCTCAGCTCAAAACCGGCACCAGCTGTGTTTTATGGTACTTTTCAATTCGAAGACGAATTGATTGACGACGTGGTGCTCACGCTTTTTCGTGGTCCGGCCTCATTCACAGGTCAAGATACGGTAGAACTTTCGTGCCACGGCTCGCCCTACATCAGGCAACGCATTTTGCAGATTTTGTTAAACAGCGGCGCCCGTTTGGCTGAGCCCGGCGAGTTTACACTTCGGGCATACCTCAACGGAAAAATGGACCTCAGTCAGGCAGAAGCTGTGGCCGACCTGATTGCGTCTGAATCGGCGGGTGCCCACAAACTGGCCATGCAGCAAATGCGCGGAGGTTTTAGCAGGGAAATCAACCGCTTGCGTGAACAACTTATTGACTTTGCTTCGCTGATAGAGCTTGAACTCGATTTCAGCGAGGAGGATGTGGAATTTGCCGACCGCTCGCAATTAAGTGCTCTTCTTGCGGAGATTCAAACCTTGATTCGCAAGCTGATGGATTCCTTTGCTCTGGGGAATGTGATTAAAAACGGAATTCCGGTGGCGATTGTTGGTGAACCCAACGTGGGCAAATCCACCCTGCTCAACGCTTTGCTCAACGAAGAGCGAGCGATCGTGTCGGAAATTCCAGGCACAACGCGCGATACCATAGAGGACGAAATTCAGATGAACGGACTGGTGTTTCGATTTATTGATACAGCGGGCATTCGCGAGGCCACCGACCACGTTGAAAAGCTCGGCATTGTGCGCACCTTTGAAAAAATCGCATCTGCATCTGTGGTGCTTTACATGATTGACGCTGCACGTCGGGATACTGCCCATCTTGAGCGCGAATGGGACGAAATCCGCAGAGCAACCGAAGCCGGCAAGCAGCATGTCATCGTGATTGTGAACAAAACCGACCGCGCTGCCCCAGATCGCGAAGTGCTGAAAATGTACGAAACCTACCCGATTATCTCCATTTCTGCACGCGAGCAGCAGCAACTGGACGAGCTCAAAGCGGCGCTCTGCGCCTTTGCCAATAAGCACGACACCGGCTCGCTGGTTGTGACCAACGCCCGTCACTATGAGGCCCTGAAAAATGCATCAAATGCCCTTGGCGATGCCGCAGATGCCATGGCCAGAGGTGTTTCGGGCGACCTTCTCGCCACCGACATACGGAAGGCGCTCCATCATTTGGGTGAAATTACAGGGCAGATATCCACCGATGATTTGCTCGGAAATATCTTTTCGCGCTTTTGCATTGGGAAGTAGTAACTTTTTTCTTTCGGCCAAAGAGCCTTATCTTCGTAGCTTCACGACAATACATTTCGCGGTTCTGTCATCGAGCCGCTTTTTGAAAGGCCCGGCCTCAATGAAACAAATCATCACCTTTCTTTCCTGTCTATTGGTTGTTATGGCTTTAACGCCGGAAATCACTGCGCAGGACAAACTGCAGCGCTTCGAGGAAAGCTTCTCCAACGGCCAACTCAAAACCGAAGGCTACTTCGACGCCAAAGGCAAAAAACACGGTGAATGGAAAGAGTACTACCGCAATGGAGAGCTGCTTTCAGTGAAACAGTTTAAGCACGGATTTTTCGACGGTAAAAATGTGACCTACTACAAAAACGGTCACATGCTGGCCGAAGGCGAATACACCGATGGCGTTCCGCATGGCCGCTTTGCCGATTACGACGAAAAAGGCCGGATTTATCAGGAGCGTATTTTTCAAAATGGCGCGCTGCACGGAACGCACATTATCTATTTTACCAACGGCGCGGTAAACGAAAAAATCAACTACCGTGAAGGAAAACTGCACGGTCTTGTGAAAACCTATTACAAGAGCGGACAGTTAATGACACAGCAGCAATACGAAGAAGGCAACCCTGTGGGCTACTTCACTACCTTTAAGCGCAACGGAAAACTTCGGAGCAGAGAGTGGATGCAAATGGACTTTGAACGTCCGGAACCCCTTCCCGAAGAACAAAAAACACCCGAAACCAATCAATAGCATGAGATACCTTTTCGCACTTTTATTCATTGTCCTACACTACACGCTCCTCTCACAAGTAAACATTGAACCGCGTCTGGAAAGCGCCATGAATGAAAACCGCGATTGGATTCCGGTGCTGCTGTCATTTCACGAACAGGCCAATATTGACTCGCTTCAACTCGCCTTCAACGCGATGCAGACACCTGTTGCCGATAGACCCAAAGCGGTTATCCAAACAGCGCAGAAAGTAGCCCGGCGAAGTCAGCGTGATATGCTGCAGTTTCTTGACGAAAACAACATTGCATACAGGCAAGGCCCTCAGATTTTTATTGTGAATATGTTGGCCCTGCAGCTAAAAGCCGAAGGCATTGAAGAGCTGCGGCATCACCCGGACCTGCGCGGCATGCTGCTGGATGAATCGTCCTTTTCACTGATTGAACCTGTTCGTGCTCCTGAGTCAACACCTCGTGCGCAGAACAGCAGCGAACCTGGACTCACCGTGGTGGGAGCACCGGCACTTTGGGCGATGGGCTACACTGGTCGGGGAACCACCATGTTGAGTGTAGATACCGGGGTGTGGCCCGACCACCCGGCCCTCAAAAAGCAGTGGAAAGGACACAGAGTGCCGCTTTCTGAAAGTTGGTTTGGATATGATTTGGAATTCCCCGGAGATAAATCAGGCAGCCACGGAACGCATACATCGGGAACGGTGCTCGGGCTCGACTCAGCCATGAACGACACCATTGGTTTGGCATTCAACGCCTACTTTATTGCCACTGACCCTGTTGCAAATAGCCAATCGCAGGTTAAGCCCCTCAGCGCCTACCTATTGGCATACCAATGGAGCCTCAACCCTGACGGTGATATCAATACCAGTGATGATGTGCCTCACGCCATTAACAACTCGTGGGGACGTTCTGCTTCAGAAGAATCGCCCTATTGCGATGAGGATATGACACAGATGTTTCTGGCTGTTGAAGCCGCCGGAATTGCCAACGTGAGCTCTGCCGGAAACAGCGGCCCGGAACCTATGACCATGAGCGTTCCGCACAACATCAACTCCAACGAGGTCAATATTTTTACGGTGGGTAGTGTAAACGGTCACTCTCCGAGCTTGCCCATCAGCAGCTTCTCGAGTCGCGGCCCGAGCCAATGCGGTGGCGAAGGCTCTATTTTGATTAAACCCGAAGTGGTTGCCCCCGGACAAAACGTTCGCTCGGCAGTTGGACAAAATGAATACGCAAGCCTATCGGGAACATCCATGGCCTGCCCGCATGTTGTTGGCTCTGTTCTGCTTTTGAAAGAAGCTTTCCCTTATCTTCCTGGCAAGGACATCCTTGAGGCTCTTTACTATAGTGCCATTGATTTGGGAGAACCCGGCGAAGACAATACCTACGGCATGGGTATTATCAACCTGATGGACGCCTTTGAATACCTCACCGGTATGGGTTACGTGCCCGAGCCGCCTTTCATCGCCGACCACGACCTTGTGCTTCAGGAAGTTATTTGGCCCAGCGTGAATGCCACCTGTGAAAGTTCCATTGAGCCCGTTATCCGCGTGCGCAATTTCGGCTCACAACCCATTAACGGTTTCGAAGTGAATTACGGCATCCCCGGCGAAGCAGAACAGAGCTTTGAATACACCGAAACCCTCGCTCCAAATGCCTGGGTAGATGTCACGCTTCCAACCTACAACACTGTTTCTGTTGGCTACACTGAGATGTTCTTTGGTGTAGAACCCAATGAAGAGCTCATTGAGCAGGATGTACTGAACAACCAGCTATTTG
>SKUL01000105.1 GCA_007129985.1 Flavobacteriales bacterium | reverse complement strand
TCCACCCTGAACGTTGGTCGCCTGTATTCTTCCACGCTGAAATACCGCGCATCCCTGCCGGCATCTATGCGGAAAGTTCCCGTGAGACCCGTTGAAGGCAGCACAAAAGAGCCATGGTAGCTCCCGTAGCTGTTAGAGGTCAATTTAACGTTTCCGGCCTTCTGACCGCCGGCGTCGTAGAGGATAACACTCACCTCCTGATTACTTACAATCTCACGGTTATCGCCGTCGTGTTTCACGGCAATTCCTTTGAAATACACCGTTTGCCCGGGCCGATAAACCTGTCGGTCGGTGAAAAGATGATGGCGGATAAGTGCCGGTCTCGGTTCGGGCTTATTGGGTTGGTAAAAAGAGGGCTCAATCCAAAGCTCTTTATCTGCGTGAAAAGCCTTGAGCGCAATGCGGATGTCTCGGTCGGGAGTGTTAGGGCTGAGTTCACCGCGGCTGTTGGTGAATTGTTCGCCGAGCAGCTCAAAAACGTTCTTTTTCTGATAGGGGTTGTAGCGTTGTTCATACACTTCTACCCGCATGTTGGCCAGAACATCGCCCGATTTACGGTGTAAAAAACGCAACGCGTGCTGCCTGTCTGCGCCCTGTTGTTGCACCCATGCCACATTGGAGACAAAGAAAGGCGCAATTACCACATTGGTGCGCTCCATGCTCACCACCCGCGAGGGCGCAGCAATGAGCACATAAAAACCTTCCGGCAATGGCTCATGCGGTATTTCTAGTGCATGTGGAAAATGGTCGCCCTCATCATTGAGCGGAACGCGGTGCGGAAGGCCCCTGAGCTGCGCAGTGGTAACAATTTCATGTACCTGCTCCGCTTTGGTCCGAAGGCTCATTATTTCCCTGTAGGTCTCGTAGTCAAAGGCTTCAACCGTATAGTAAATCTCTGAGATGTTTCTGTAGTTGATGAAGATTTTCCATGGTTCCTGAGGCA
Source organism: Flavobacteriales bacterium (assembly GCA_007129985.1). GTDB lineage: Bacteria > Bacteroidota > Bacteroidia > Flavobacteriales_D > SKUL01 > SKUL01. The sequence continues at coordinate 15,191 of SKUL01000105.1, read as the reverse complement.
ATATGGTCTGCTCGGTGGAGATGTCCATTTCCATTCGCCCAATACGGCTTTGGATGGCTTGAACCTCTTGTTCCCAGTGTTCGGGGATGCCGTCTGAAGCCAGTACTTTTTCGCAGTGGTTCAGCGCCTCCACGTACAGAGAGCGTTCTTCAGACGCAATGCTGCCGTGCGCGGCACTTTGCCCTCTTCGCTCAAAATGTGTTGCAAGGGCAATGTGAATCCTTGCTCTTGCGTGCGCATCGGTAAACGCGTTCAGACAGGCTTCTAAACCCTGTTCTACATGCTGCGCAGGCTTGTCAACAACACTCAATGCTCTGAACTTACTTATGCGCTCAATGGCCCATTCGGCCCGGGCCAGTTGATTGTCTTTTGAAGCGTGTAATCCATCGAGCAATTGAAAAAGTTGAATAGCCTTTTGCCATTGGCTGCGAGGCAGCTCATTGGGGGTGATGGCTGCAAACTCTTCCGGCCCTGAAAGCAAAACCGCGGGCTCAGGCACAGCGCGGTTCAGCGGGTAAAAATTGGCTTCATCGGAGAGGTAATAGTCAACGGCTTCGGCGGTCAAAACATCGAGCATGGTGGGTAAGCCGGAACAAGCGTCGGGGTATCCGCTTAAGGTCTTAGCCAGCATGCCTGCGTCGAGGTCAAAAAGGGTCTCGGGTTGGCTCAGGGCATCTTGAAACAAGGCTGATATCTGGCGGTGAAAATCGTCATCCGACCACATTCTAATGTCGTCTGATGTATCTTCGGTCATTCGGTCTTTTAAGGTCCAGCGCAATTGATTGTATTGGTCCCAAAGCGCTGATCCAGCGGTTATTTGCAGCACCTCGCGCGTAGGAAACTCAGCCGACGCAATGTTCTCGCGCATGACCGGCCAGATGGTTTCCTGGGGTGAATCCTCAAGGTGACTTCTGAATTTCATACCATAGAGCAAGGCCTTTCGGGCCTGTGCCGGATTGTTTTCGGCCGTGCTCCTGCGCAAAAGAGATGCAACAAGTGGTTGAGCCGTTCGGTATCGGCCCCGTTGGTCGAGGCTATCAATGGTGCGCCACGCATCGGCGTACGAAGCCGTCTCTATCTTGGTCTTGAGCGTGTCCCGCGGTGAACCACAGCGCGAGACAAGGATTATCATGAATCCGAAGGCAAGCAGGCCGAACAAAAAGTGGCGGTACATCATAAACAAGAGAATTCACGCGGCTGACGACAAAAAGCCGACCAAAGTTAGGTATAGATGCGAGATGGTGGCAAAGACATGAATTCTCATCCCACAACTATTCCAATACCAAAATCTGCTATCTTTCTCCGCAAATCTAAAACCAAGCAACATGAAAATTACCGCGATTATTGCTGGCCTGATGCTCTTTTGCGGAGTGGCCCATGCCCAAAAAGGGTTACACGCCGGGTTGAAAGGAGCACCCCAAAGCACCTGGATGTTTAACGGCGATGACTCTGACAATGCCAACTGGCTGTACGTACCCACATTCAGAAGTTCATTCGGGGCCAATTTTGCATGGTTTTTCAGTGATGCCGTTGGTTTGGGGGTTGATGTAATCTACTCCAACCAAGGACAGCGGTTTGAGCTTGACGGGATGGATCTCTTTACAAAAACCAACTATCTCAAAATTCCTGTTTTGTTTCACTATCACTCCGGCTTTGATGGAACCGCATTCTTTTACCTCAACGCAGGCCCTCAATTTGCTATTTTAAGTTCTGCTACCGCTCAAACCGATGTTCCCATTTTGGGTCCGCTCGGTGTGGATGTAACCGATGGTTATTCCGCACTCAATATAGGGGCTGTGTTAGCCCTGGGTAGTGGTTTTCACCTTACCGATTTTCTTCAACTCACAGTGGGAATCCGTCTGGATGCCGGGTTTACCGATGCAGAAGACAAGAGCGGACCTTTTTTCGCCGGGCAGACGAACCGCCCAGCAACCTACAACGTTACAGGTGGGCTGGAGCTTGGTGTGCGGTACGTTCTTCGCACCAACTAGAGCTTAGAGCTCCTCAGCAACCACTGTTTTTACCTCAGGAATCATTTGGGTGAGCATGGTTTCTATGCCTCCTTTCAGGGTGCTAAGGGAGGAAGGACAGCCGCTACATGACCCGCGTAAGGTTACAGTTACAACCCCGTCCTTAAACGACTTGAAGTCAATCAAACCGCCGTCGTTTTCTACTGCGGGGCGCACGTATTCTTCAAGAATCTGACGTATCTGCTCATCAAATTCAGAGGGTATTACGGGCTCGCTTTGCCCTTTGGCTTCATTCGAGACCACTTCGGTTTTCCTGACTTCCGGCAGCTTCTCAACGGCTTTTTCGTTGTTCATGAGGAAGTCGCGCACAAACTCTCGGAGCTCGTACACAATGAGGTCCCATTCTACTTGCTCTGTTTTGGTGACGGTTACAAAGTTACTCATGATAAATACGCCCGACACAAATGGAAAGTCGAAAAGCTTTTCCGCGAGCGAGCTGTATCCTTTGGCCTCAGCAGCCGATGCAAACTCGGCTACGGCATTTCCTTCTATCAGTAGCCTGTCTGCCACGAATTTCATGGTTCGCGGGTTGGGCGTCATTTCTGCATATACGTTGGTAGGAATCATCGTTTCAGTTGTCAATAAGTTGTTAAATCCCTTGTGAAGACAAAAGTAAGGAAGTAACTTTACCTAGCCCAGGCCGAAAATGTTCAGCCGTCGGAGCACTTTTAACCCATGCAAAAGCTGTTGCACATAGTATTTGTTGGCTTGCTCTCTCTGCTTCTTGCGGGCGGGTCTGCAGGCTTAACGCTGCATAAAATGGCGTGTTCCAGCAGCGGCAAGATTAGCTTTTCTCTCGACCGGGATTTCTGCTGCTCGTGGGATTTGGGCGGACAACCCGAGAACAGCTTTGCTCCCGTTTGTTGTGACTTTGACGAGCTACTTTTTCAGCTTTCGAGCTATGACGCGGGGGGTAAAGACACTCCGGTAATAAGTGTTGGGATTCCAACCGCCATCCTTCAAGTGCCGGTTCCGGTTGTTACCGATGAGCTTGCTCCACGGGCCATAGCCGACCGCGCTCCGCCCCTTCCGCACAACCGTCGTCTTGCGCGGCTGTGTACTTTCTTGATTTGAAAAGGTGATTTCTGCCGGACGCTTGCGTAGCGTTCCTGCACATCTCACTCTTTTTTCACCTTTTCAATTCACAAACCATGATTTCAAAACTTCTGATTTCCTGCCTGATGCTCTGCATTACAGTTGTCTTGCACGGGCAAAACAACATCCAGGGTGTTGTGTCAGGCATGGAGGACAATCGCACCACACCCCTGCCCGGAGCCAGTGTATATTGGCTCAACCAAAGCGGGGGCACCACCACCGATGAGTCGGGTCGCTTTACCATTGCTGCACCCGCCAACTTCCCCGAACAACTTGTGGTGAGTTATGTGGGGTTCCAAAATGACACCTTACTCGTTCAAAATGCGGGTTTAACCGTAAAAGTTACCCTTAGTGCCACTGTCACCCTGCGCGAGGCCGAGGTTGTGGCCCGCCAAAAAGCGGTGAGCATGTCAACCATGGAGACCGTTAACACCGTTCACCTGAGCCGGGAGCATTTACAAAAAGCTGCTTGTTGTAACCTCAGCGAAAGCTTTGAAACCGACGCATCCATAGATGTTGTTGAAAACGATGCCGTAGCGGGCACCCGCAAAATTCTGATGCTGGGGCTTGACGGAACCTACAGCCAGATTCTCTTTGAAGGCATTCCGCTGATTCGCGGGCTGCAATCAACCTACGGATTAACGTACATTCCCGGCACCTGGGTAGAATCCATTCAGGTTTCGAAGGGAGCCGGCTCGGTTGTTAACGGTTTTGAGTCCATGACCGGTCAGATCAACCTTGAGTATTGGAAGCCTGAGGATTGCGACGGAGATCGCGCTTTTTTCAACGCCTACGCCAATCAAATGGGCCGCGTTGAAGGAAACGGCTACCTGCGGCAAAAAATAAACGACAAATGGAGCACTTTGCTGCTTGCACATGGCCGCACCAGCCTCATGCGCATCAACAACAACGATAATGGTTTCATGGATATGCCCATGGACAATGAGATACAGGTATTGAACCGCTGGAAATACCAATCTTCCCGCAGAGAAAGCGTGTTTGGCGTGCGCTTTTTGACCGACGACAAGTTTGGTGGGCAAGTGCAGTTCGACCCCAGGGTAAACAGGCTGGACCAACCTTGGTACGGCATGCAAGTGAGAACGAGGCTTATCAGTGGTTTTGGCAAGTCGGGGTTTTTGTTTCCTGAAACCCCCTGGAAAAGCATTGGATTGCAAGCTTCAGCCACCTACCATGAACAGGATGCCTTTTTTGGCCTCCGCGACTATCAGGCAAGCCACACCAGTGCGTATTTCAATGGAATCTACCAAACCATGATTGGCACCACCGACCATGTTGTTAAAGGGGGCGTAAGCTTTCGCGGAGATGATTATCGCGAGTCATTTACCGACTCCACCTTTAACCGCACAGAGATAATTCCGGGAGCCTTTGCCGAATACGCGTGGACACACAAAGAAAAATTCTCACTGGTAGCGGGTGTGCGGACCGATTTTCACAATCTGTTCGGAACCATCGTAAGCCCCCGACTTCACACCAAGTACAACCTGGGGCCTCTCTCGGTGATTCGTTTTTCGGGAGGGCGGGGGTTCAGAAGTCCGGTGCTGTTTGCGGAAAACATCAGCCCTCTGGTGAGTTCACGACAGGTGATGGTGTTGGAAACGCCCCGTGCTGAGGTATCTTGGAATACCGGTGTGTCATTCCTGCAGAAATTCACCATCGCGGGAATGGAAGGTCATGTGAACATTGACTACTTCTACACTTTTTTCGAAAATCAGCTGATAATTGACATGGATGAAAGTGCGCGGCAATTGCTGTTCTACAACCTCGATGGTCAATCGTACTCGCATGCTGTTCAGGTGGACTTCCTGCTTGAGCCGGTTGAGCGTTTTGAGGTGAAACTCGCCTACAAACACTACGAAGTAAAAACCACGTACCGCTCTCAGGGCTTGATAGACCGCCCCTTTGTGCCTCAAGACCGTGCGCTGATCAACCTCGCATACAATACGCGCCACGACATCTGGAAGTTTGATATAACCACCAATTGGTTTGGTTCGGCCCGTGTCCCCTCCACCGCCGAAAACCCCATTGAACACCAGCGAAGAACCTCCTCTCCCAGCTTTTTTATGTTGAGCGGTCAAATAACACGCGCGTTTAAATTTGGGGAGATTTATCTGGGAGGAGAAAACCTGAACAACTTCAGGCAGCCCAACCCCATTATTGACCCGCAAAACCCCTTTGGAGATATTTTTGATGCTTCCATGATATGGGGCCCTATTGCGGGAACCATTGTTTACGTCGGATTCAGAACAACATTTTAAACCCATAATACCATGAAAACCCTAACAACAATCGTGCTTCTGTTTGCTGCCGGCTTCACAACCATGGCGCAGGACAGCAATGACAAATTTTCCACTCTTCAAATAGAAACCTCAGCCGTGTGCGACATGTGCGTTGCCACCATTGAAAAGGGTTTCGCTTTTGAAAAAGGTGTCAAAAACGCATCTGTAAACCTCGATGACAACACCGTATCCGTAACCTACCGAAAGGGAAAAACCGATCCGGATGCCTTGCGTGGTGCACTGCTCAAAATGGGTTATGCTGCCGACGGTGTGCTTCCCGACAAAAAAGACTACGACAACCTTCACCACTGCTGCAAAGCCGATTTACCTTTTGACGACCATGGCGATCATTAAACCGGTAAGGGGTCTTGAGCCCCGATTTGGTGACAACTGCTACCTGGCCGAAAACGCCACTATCGTGGGCGATGTTGAAATGGGAAACGACTGTAGCGTTTGGTTTCAGGCTGTGATTCGCGGTGATGTGCACTACATCAAAATGGGCCACAAGGTAAATGTGCAAGATGGCGCAGTCATTCACTGTACCTACCAGAAAGCCCCTACGCAAATCGGAAACAACGTGTCAATCGGGCATCGGGCATTGGTACACGGTTGCACCATTCACGACAATGTGCTGATTGGCATGGGCGCAATAGTAATGGATGGAGCGGTGATAGAACCGAACAGCATTGTAGCAGCCGGAGCCGTGGTGCTTGAAGGAACCACTGTTGAAAGCGGCTCCGTGTACGCCGGAGTACCCGCGCGCAAAGTGAAATCTGTGGACAAACGCTTGTTTGAAGGCGAAATTCAGCGCATTGCGAATAACTACGTGATGTACTCCAGCTGGTTTAAAGAGTAGCCCAGAGGTCGGCGGTTTCAAGGCGCACCTTTTCGCCGAAAAACAGCCTTGTGCTTTTCTCGAAGGAGTCTGTAAAGTCCGACACGTAAAAGTGGTGTTCTGCCAAACGCGTCTCGCCTTCATGTAAATCGCGTTTGAGTTGAGACGCCAGTATGCTTGCCGCATCGAGCACATCCACACCGGCGCTCCTGTAGTAGCGCTCTACCTCTTTGCGAATGAGCGGGTAGTGTGTACAGCCAAGGATCAGCGCTGATATGCCCTTCAGGTGTTTGCTGTTCAGATAGTTGTTGATAATCGTCTGGCTGATGTTGTTGTTGAAAAAACCCTCTTCAATCATTGGCACCAGCAAGGGGGTAGCCAGCGACTTTACGTGGAGTGTAGGGTTCAACCTCTGAATGTCGCGCGGGTAAGTTCGGGTGCGAATGGTTCCCTTGGTTCCTATTACGCCTATTCCCGCGTTGTTGTAGCTAGACGCCACATGCTCAGCCACCGGGTCAATTACGTTGTAAACCTTGATATGAGGACCGGCAGCAGCGGCAATTTCGTTTCGTGCGATACTCGAGGCCGTATTGCAAGCCACCACCACCGTTTCGCAGCCCTGTTCGGCCAAAAAGCGTGTAATGCGGAGGGAGTAATGCTTAATGGCATTGGGCGACTTGTCACCGTAAGGAAGGTGGGCTGTGTCGCCAAAGTAAACAAGCCGGCGGTTTGGAAGCGCCCGGTGAATAGCCGCGGCCACTGTTAAACCTCCAATGCCGGAGTCGAAAATACCGATAGGAGCCAGGTTCTCTGCCACGGGGCCGAAGATAGCGAAATTGCGTCCGCGAAATGACTCTCTTGCGCAGATGTTAAGGGGCTGCTATGTGCGCGGTTGGTCAATACAAACGACTCCCGAACGCCCTTCCCACTCCACCAGGGCGCCGATCAATACCCTTCGGGAAAAAAACACGTCCGTTCACGCGGCAAGGAATAGATTATCAGCTGCTTGTACTGTGAACGTTGGTGAGCAGGCGATTAGCCCGTTGCAATCTTCATTTCAGAGGGGTATGAACCAATGCATACCGCTGCTTCCACCCGTAGCTCCGTGTGATTGCGCTTTGCATCCCCAATCAGCTCCAAAAGCTCCTGTCTTGCGTCTTCAAGTTGTGCCAACTTTATCTGAATAACCGGATCGGGTTCTTCATAGCGTACCTGGTAGCGAAGGTTTTTGGCTTTGTAAAAGTTAATTTTCTTGTCTATCAACGCAATGATGACTTCTTTGGCTTCAAGGTGTGTAAAGCAGTCATTAAGTAAAAGTATCTCAAGGTTTTTCATGGTCTGGGGTGTTTAATAAAGAAGAACCGAAGCTTTCAGCTTTACCGGCTCATCGTTTTGGGTTAATTCCTGACGCAAACGAGAGGCTTCGTTTTGGAGTTGTTTAATTCGTAGTTCACGCATTTTGATATCCTCTTCATTATCAACTCGCGTTATTTTTTGCTCGTGATACTTGATTTTTACTTCAATCATTCTCAGAACTAAATCAACCCCTTCGTTTCGGGGGTAGGTGCCGTTCATAAGCTCTATATTCATCGTTTTAGGTTTTAGTGGTTTATTGTCCCTGACCGAGTGAAAAGCCTTGTTTGCCATCAAACAGGTAAAGGTTCTCGGTTTTAATTACATCAACGTCAGCATCGATTGCCCGCTGAAGCAAACTGACGATTTCTAACGGCTGGATGATTGCACCCGCTTCGGCAGGTTGAAAGCGGCAGCGCCAGTGATCGGTGCAAAAAGTTTCACTAAAGCCTCCGGGCCATACTTTAATACCGCGATTGGTAATCATTACCAGCGAAAGTTGGGGGTTATTAAGCTTATTGAGCAGCTCACCAAGTTCATCCGGGTTTACACCTGCCCAATGCACAAATACATCTACACCTACGAGTTCTTTGCTGGCCGGTTGATTGCGCTTATAGGGCTCTATAACAATGGCTTTACCCGCGCCTATTGCAACAGGGTCGAGGGTTTGGGGTATTTCTCCCAACCGGTCGACCACGGCGTCTGCAAAAGCCTTGGTTCCTACCCGTTGCTTACTCAGGCCGTGGCGGAAAATGTCCTCTGTGTGTACACCATCCTCAATGGTCCTAAGCCAGGCATTGTGTATTCTGGCCCCAATTTCTCCTTGTCCGATGTGGCTGAGCATCTGAATGGCTCCATGCAGTAAACCCGAGGGGTTGGCAACATCTTTTCCTGCAATGGGGGGCGCCGATCCGTGAATGGCCTCAAACATCGCACACTGCTCGCCAATGTTGGCCGATCCTCCAAGCCCTACTGATCCCGTAATCTGAGCTGCAACATCCGAAATAATGTCGCCGTAGAGGTTCGCCGTAACAATTACATCAAATATTTCTGGCGTATCAGCCAAACGTGCGGCACCAATGTCAATAATCCAGTGGTCCGTTTCTATTTCGGGATACTCGGTAGCAATCTCCCTGAAAACTTCGTGAAAAAGACCGTCGGTTTGTTTCATAATATTGTCTTTGCTGAAACAAGACACCTTTTTTCGTCGCTGATTTCGGGCATATTCTAAGGCATAGCGCACAATTTTTTCACAACCCGGGCGGCTAATCAATTTCAGACACTGAATAACTTCATCGGTTTGGCGGTGCTCAATACCGGCGTATAGGTCTTCTTCATTCTCACGCACAATCACTACATCCATGTTGGGGTGATTGGTGCGAATGAAGGGGTGCAGGCTTCGGCAAGGCCGTATATTTGCGAAAAGCCCCAGTGCTTTACGTGTTGTTACATTAAGGCTCTTGTACCCTCCTCCTTGAGGTGTGGTGATGGGCGCCTTGAGAAAAACCTTATTTTGTCTGATGGTATCCCAGGCTTCCGGGGCTATTCCAGACGTATTGCCCGATTTATAGACGCGCTCACCAATCTCTATTTCATCAATGGTGAGGGCTGCGCCTGCCTTTTCCAAAACTCTCAGCGTGGCGGCCATAATTTCCGGACCTATACCATCACCGTGTGCAACTGTTATTCTAGTAGACATAGATTTGATTTTGGAATGCAAATTTCTGAAACCAAAGTCATAGATAATAATTTATATTTGCGATTATTACCATAACCAATTCTTATGAACTACACGCTTCATCAACTTCAGATCTTCGCAAAACTCATAGAAACCAATAGTGTAACCAAAACAGCTGAGGCCATGTATCTCACCCAACCCGCTGTTTCCTCGCAACTAAAAAAGTTGCAGGAACAATTTAGAGAGCCTTTGTTCGAGGTTGTTTCTCGCCGCATACATATCACACCTTTCGGACATGAAATAGGACTGGCAGCAGGAAAAATAATGGAGCTCATGGAGTCCATCAGTCATCGCTCAGAGGGATTTACCGGCCAGCTTTCGGGCAGACTCAGAATATCCATTGTATCAACAGGTAAATATGTAATGCCATATTATATAGCGCCTTTCATTCATGAACACCCCGCCGTTAATCTATCTGTAGATGTTACCAACAAGTACAAAGTTGTTGAAAGTCTTGAGCGCAACGAGGTGGATTTTTCTCTTGTATCTATTATACCGGAGCACCTTAGTCTGGAGAGTCTGGACCTGCTTCCAAACAAGTTATTTCTGGTAGGAGGAAAAAATACCGGCGTGCATTCGCAGCCTCAAAAGCCCGCTCAACTGGAACACTTGCCACTCATCTACCGAGAGGAGGGTTCGGGAACAAGGCTAACGATGGAACGTTTTCTGTCGTCGGTAGGCATAAAGCAGAGAAAACGCCTCGAGCTTACCTCCAATGAGGCTGTTAAACAGGCTGTTATTGCCGGTCTGGGTTACTCTGTCATGCCCTTGATTGGCATCAAAAACGAGCTGCAAAACGGCGACCTACGCATTCTTCCTATGAAAGGGCTTCCGCTTGAAACCACGTGGAGCCTGGTGTGGCCTCGCGGAAAAAAGCACGCTCCAACCGCATTGGCCTTCATTGACTTTCTTCAGAAAGAAAAGTCAACCATTGCATCGGGAGCCTTTGGGTGGCAGGGAAACATTAACATTTGAGTATTAAAAAAGGCCGCATTTGGAATACATCCAGCGGCCTTTTTCACGGTATTCTGTACAACTCCTGATTATATTTTCCGCACTGTGGTAACAACAGCGTTACCCATGGCGGGAAGAACCTGTTCGTATTTCTCAGCCAAACCGACTTCTGAATTAATCCAGTAGGTTGTTACATCACCTTCGTTGTCAACTGAAGTAACGGTAACCTTCCAGCAAGAGGCTCCATTTACCTCCTCGCGGTCGTGAACCTTCAGGTTTACTTGCTTCGACTTCAGGGTCATCATGTCGGGCATTGAGAATGTGAGCGTATATCCTGCGTCGAGCGGCAATCCGGCCAACACCTTGTCCATTCCGGCTCCGTCGCTCATAAAGGCTCCGGAGTAGGCTATTTCCATATCCTGGCCCATGGCTTTAACAGCCACGCTTCCGGGGTTGAAGGTCATCACAATGGTTTGGCCCGCCTGGTTGATAACGCGCTCGCCCGGGCTCATATCGGCGTGATACGAAATCACGTCCTTGGCCTCTCCCATCGGGCCGCGAGAAACATCGGTCACCACCCACTGGTCCTCATTTTTGGCCACCTCTCGGGTCATGGCCATCTCGAGCTGTTGTCCTTGCACTGACATTTTCACGTCGTATTCAAAGGAGCCTTCCCTAAAGACCCTTCTCAATTCGGGTAGAGCATCAGCCGAAGCCACGGCCTCTTTGGGTTCGTACGTCACTGTGGAAATGTCCACGCGGAGTTCTTCAAGCCGGCTGGCCACATCCTCCGGCATGTCTTCCTGATAGCGACCACCGAGTACGCCGGCCAGAAATTTTTCAATTTCTGCAAACATCGCCATGTTGTTTACAGGCTTGGCAAATCCGTGGCCCTCATCGTCGGCCAGCAGATAGCTCACTTGTTTGCCGCGGTCGCGCATGGCAATGGCAATTTGGTCAGCTTCCGCTTTTTTCACACGGGGATCGTTGGCTCCCTGAATGATGAGCAGAGGTTTTACGATTTTGTCCGCGCTGAAAAGAGGACTCGCTTCGCGGATGCGCTTTTCACCTTCGGGAGTATTGGGGTCACCCACCATTCCATGGAGGTATGCGCGTGCAGACTCCCAGTAAGGCGGTACACTTTCGAGCAGGGTAAAGATGTTGCTCGGGCCTACGATATCCACCCCACAGGCGTAGAGGTCGGGCGTAAATGCCAAACCGGCGAGGGTTGCGTAACCACCATAGCTACCGCCCATAATGGCAATGCGCGATGGGTCAGCGATTCCTTTATCAATCAGGTGCTTGGCGCCCCAGGTAATGTCGTCTTGCATCAGCAAACCCCATTGTAAATCTCCGGCATTCATAAAGGCCTTGCCGTATCCACCGCTTGCGCGGAAGTTTGGCTGCATTACGGTGTATCCGCGGTTGGCGAGAAACTGCACAATAGAGCTGTACCCCCAATAATCACGCGGGCCTTTGGGGCCTCCGTGCACGAGAATAACCACCGGTAGGTTCTTTGGCTCAACACCCTGAGGAACTGTGAGGTATCCAGGTATTTCAAGACCGTCGCTGCTCTTGTAGCGAATGGGCTTCATCGGGGCGAGGTGCTCTTCTACTTTTTTCAGCTCCGGACGTGGGGTGTACTGGTGGATAAGCTCGCGGGTAGCCGTGTCGAAAAACCACGACTCAGACGCGTAGCGGTCACCGGAAACAGAAACCAAAAATTTGGAGTAATCGCGGGTGGAGCTTTGGAAGCCCACTTCTCTGCCCGGGAATTTAGACTTCAAAAACTCGTAGTTGTCCTTCCATGTATCGTCCTTCCAATAGGTTCGGCGCTTGTCATCCACATAGCTGGTGGACACCATTTTGCGGGTATTGCGGTTCATGCGCATGCCACCAAAATCGACGCGGCCTTCAGGGTCGCTTTCCAGGAGTTTCTTGTCGCCCGTTTCGGGATCCATTAAAAAGAGGGTGCTCAAATCAAGCTCTCCTTTGTTGGTAACGAGGTACATCTTGGTGTTGTCTTCATTCCATCCATACACACCGGCACTTTCGGTTACAAGGGTTTCGTAGATGGGCACGAGCTCGTCTCCTTTCTTATACAGGATGTGCGTGGTTCCGTCCTCATCGGTGCGATACAGCAAGCGGAGCTTGTCGTCCCAGTCAAAGCCATAGCTGGTGATTCGATCAGTGTTTTCGTAGATGAGTTTAAGTTCACCGGTGGATATTTTCAGCGAGTACAGGTCATGCCAGGCTTTATCCCTGTCGTTCAATCCAATCATAAACAAATCGGGGTCTTTGTCGCTGGCCTGGTAAATCTGAGCGGTAACGTCCTCGCGTGGAGTAAGGTTGCGGGCTTCGGGCACCTTGCCTTCTTCGGCTTTTGCCATGGGGTCAACGGCAAAAATGTTCATGTTCTCATCGCCGTCTTTGTCTTTCACAAACAAGATGTACTTGCCGTCAATGGTCCACGAATAGCCGTACATGGGGCGTTTGCTGTCGGTAATGGGTCGGGCGGCGTCAAATGGGTCGTCAAATTTTTTGACCCAAATGTTCATAATGCCATCGTATTCCTTCAGAAAGGAAATCCACTTACCGTCGGGGCTCAGTTGACCCCCGGAAATCTCGGGGTTCCCGAAAAACAGTTCGCGGTCCAGTAATGGTGTTTCCTGGGCAGAAGCAAGCCCTGTAAATGCTGCTAAAAGCATAATAATGGGAGTTTTGAGAAATTTAAATCTTTTCATTGTGATGAATTTGGTTTCCGATTGTTGGATGGATTGCTGAAAGAGGCCGCAAGATAAGCAGCTTCGTGCGATGCGCCCCCGTGTAATTTATTGGAGCGGCACATTTTGAGGATAACTGGGATAGTCTCAATTTTGACAGGAATTACTACATTCATGCCAACCAACCCAGTAGCGATGAAACTCTTTACTTTTTTGCTGTTTACTATCTTACTCAGTGCTGTTTATGGGCAGAACGCACATTCCGGTTTTACCTTGGTTTTTGACCGCGAAAGTACGGTTGAGGCTCGAAAAGACGCCGCCCACGCGTTGGGGTTAGTGGATTTCACAGACCTTCACCCCTACCCCGTGCTCGCTGTTCGGGGCGAAGAGGCGCCATCCGCTGACTTGTTGGCTGTTTTTGGAATTCGGAGCACCGGGGGCTTCTACATGAAGGGTGAAAAGACATTTGGGGCCGAGACGGGCGAGTTGTTTGCTGTGCTCAAGCAAGGCGTAGATGCCAAACGTGCAGCCGCACTTTGTGACCTCCTTAACCTGGAAGCTCCTGTTGCCAATGCTTTTTTGCCGCACATACTAAAGATTGAAACCGGGCTGCATCATGACCACAACGAGCTGTTGCCTCAATTTGAACACAGTGGGTTGTTTAAGCTGGTAGTGCCGAGGGTTATTTTTTCTGTTTCCGACTGCTCTGTGGATGACCCACACTATCATCGCCAATGGTCTTTGAAGAACAACGGAACACCACTACAAGGAAACGGAACACCCGGGGCCGATATTGACGCAGAGCTTGCGTGGGAAATTACCATGGGCAGTGCGGATATTGCGATTGCTATTCTCGACAGCGGAGTGGACACCCTTCACCCTGACCTCAGTAATAAGCTCCTACCCGGTTACGACGCTATGGATGGCGAAACTGCAGGACATCCCGTTCCGGCCTTTTCCAGCGACGGCCACGGAACTGCCTGCGCGGGAATCGCAGCCGCTGAGACAAACAACGGCGAAGGTATTGCGGGTGTGTGCCCTGAGTGTATGTTGATTCCCGTGAGGGTATTTACCTACATTGAGCTGCTCGGTCAAGTTGTTCCTTTTTCGGACGCAGAGTCATTTATCAATGGCATAACGTGGCAGTGGCAGGTGGCGAATGCGGATGTCTCGAGCAATTCGTGGGGGCTGACAGACGATATTCTTGCTCTGTTTCCAGGGCAGGATGTATTGGTGAACGAGGCAATTGAGGCGGCTCTTGATCAAGGTCGCGATGGCCTGGGGATGATTATGATTTTCAGCAGTGGAAATACCGGTGATACAGATTCAGAGCCCATTTGGCCGTCACGACTGCCCGGAACGTTCGCCGTGAATGCCACAAGTATGTGCGATGAGCGCAAGTCATTCAGCTCTTGCGACGGCGAAAACTGGGAGGGCAATACAGGCTCCGGACTGGATGTTTCTGCGCCGGGTGTGCGCATTTCAACCACCGACATGGTAGGCTCTGACGGCTACCATAGCGGAAACTACTACCACTTCTTTAACGGAACCTCGGCGGCATGCCCTATTGTAGCGGGAACAGCCGGGCTCGCTCTCTCTCTGTACCCGGGGTTGAGTCGCCAGTCTCTGGAATCGGCCCTGCGGAGAGGCTGCGAGAAAATTGGCGGGTACAATTACGACACCAACACCCCAGACGGAACGTGGAGCGCTGAAACGGGTCACGGGCGCATCAACGCCCACCTGGTTCTATTGGAGGTGCCTTCGCTGAATGTAGAGGAGTCTTCCCGTGCGGGAGTGGTTCATTTGAATCGCGGAACAGAACACGAACTCATTCTTGAAAACGGCATGGCTTCGTGGTGGGTGTTTGATGCAATGGGCCGCCTCCTTTTGACGGAGGGAAGCAGTAGCAATCTCATTATGCGCCGCGGTGATTTTGCTTCAGGATTATACATGGCAACCTGGCAGAGCGGAAATCGCAATGGTGTGGTGAGGGTTTTGATTCCATGACAACCGGAGTGTTGAGGAACGAAGTGTGTAGTAGCCCACTCCGCAGCATTTCGGGGCAGAAGTCTCATTTCTATGCCAAATGAAACCGAGATTTCTCCACTCCACAACTCCTGCCGTCGTTGCTTCGGTCGAAATGACAAAACGATATTCACACCTTAC
>SKUL01000171.1 GCA_007129985.1 Flavobacteriales bacterium | reverse complement strand
TCTTGAGGTTATCAAGAGCAAAGCACAGGAACAAAATAGCCCACTTACCCTCGCGCCCACTCATCTGTCTGAAAACATCAAAACCGACTTAAAAGGCGACTGGCAACAGGAAAACCATCGCACTGCATGGGCAGCGCTCAATCTGCTCTCGGAGGAATTTCCTGAAATCACTGCTGAAACCCTGATGAAAGGTCTTGGACAGGTAGCAAAAAACACCGGGATTCGCGGAAGATGGGAATGGCTGAGCCAAACACCCCGCGTGGTGTGCGATGTGGCCCACAACGAAGACGGTCTGCGTTTCGTAACTGCGGAAATCAGCAAAGAAAAGTATCGCAAACTACTGATTGTGTTGGGCGTGGTGAACGACAAAGACCTCGCAAAGGCACTGCCGCTCTTCCCGAAGGAAGCCACCTACTTTTTCTGCGCAGCGCAAATTCCGAGGGCCAAAAAAGCCGACGAGCTGGCCGCAGAGGCTGCCGCATTCGGTCTCAAAGGCGAAGTTTATCCCTCGGTACAAAGTGCATTGCAAGCTGCCAAAAACCTGGCCCATCCCGTTGAGGACCTCATATTTGTAGGTGGAAGTTTCTTCACCGTGGCAGAAGTCATTCCTGCCGACCAAAGCTGACAAGCATCATTTTTCAGGCGCTTTACACGCTGTAGCTTTGTGAACATTACCACAAAGCCGCGCTTTTGGACCTTTTTAGAAAATACAATGTAGCCGGACCGCGCTACACCAGCTACCCACCTGTTCCGTTCTGGAGCAACATTCCCGACCAACATACGTGGATGCGTTGCGCCGCGGATGCTTTTGATGCCTCCAACCAAACAGAGGGTATCAGTCTGTACCTGCATCTCCCCTACTGCGAAAGCCTTTGCACCTACTGCGGATGCAACAAAAGAATTACGCGCAATCACGCTGTAGAGCGCCCCTACATAGATGCCTTGCTGGCAGAATGGCAAATGTATCTTGACCACTGGGGTGATAAACCCCTTATCCGTGAGATTCACCTCGGGGGTGGCACACCTACTTTTTTCTCGCCGGAAAACCTTGACTTTCTGATGGAAGCCTTACTCCAAGATGCTTCACTGCACCCACAGTACGCCATGAGTTTTGAGGCCCACCCCAACAATACCACGCGCGCACATCTGGAGGTGCTTTACAAACACGGTTTCCGTCGCCTGAGTCTGGGCATACAGGATTTTGACCCCAATGTACAAGAGATTGTGAATCGCGTTCAACCCTTTGAGCAGGTGCAAAAAGTGGTGGAGGAAGCACGCGATTGTGGCTATGAGTCCATCAACTTCGACCTTATTTACGGGCTACCCCTTCAGAAGCTGAGTAGCGTTGAAAACACTGTTCGTTTGGTAAACAAGCTTCGCCCTGAGCGCATTGCCTTTTACAGCTACGCCCATGTACCCTGGAAATCGAAGGTACAACGCATGTTTACCGAAGCAGACCTTCCGAACAACGAAGAGAAGCGGGCTCTGTACGACCTCGGCAAAAAGATGTTTGAGGAAAACGGCTACCGCGAAATCGGGATGGACCACTTTGCCCTGCCCGATGATGAACTTTGCATCGCGTCGGATGAAGGCAGGCTGCACAGAAACTTTATGGGATACACCACCGGTCAAACCCGATTGCTTATTGGCCTCGGAGCAAGTTCTATCAGCGATTCGTGGGATGCCTTTGTGCAAAACGAAAAAACCATTGAAGCCTACATGGAGGCGGCGCTTCGCGGGAAGATGTCAATCACCGCCGGACACTTGCTATCTGAAAGAGATATGATTATCCGCAAGCACATCCTCAACCTGATGACCCGTTTTGAAACCACCTGGACTGAAGAAGAAGCCTCACTGGCCGGCTGGAGCAACCTTGAACTGCGTATGGATTCATTTCTCAAGGATGAACTTGTCGTACTGAAGCAGGACAAATTGTGGATAACCGATGCCGGAAGACCCTTTGTGCGCAATGTATGCATGGCGCTGGACCCCTTGCTGGCTGAAAAACGAACTGAAAGCCCCATGTTCAGCCAAACCGTTTAGGCGATGTGGATAAAAACCAAGCGAATACCACAAATGTGGTAGTAGAAATTCAAATCGAATCAAAGAAATTTGAGCTATGAACGCACGAAAAAAATCAAACAGAACAGAGCCTGCCCAAACCGCCAGCGGAATGAACATGCGCAGAAAAGAAATTCTCAACATCCTCAACCGGCAGGAAAGCAGTTGGAGCCAGTGTGTATTGGACTACTGCGGAAATCACACCCCGGATACAGAACTGTTGCATGTCTTGGTTGAAGTTCGAAATACCGACTCCGGACGCCCAGCAACTCCGGCCCTAACCAAACAAGCTGTGATTGCCGAGCTACAACGCAACCATGAATACTACCTGAATCACGCGCTGCCTCAAATCAGCCTTTCGTTCTCACGCGTACTTGCCGACCGGCCGGAACATTTTTCGCTGCACCTCTGCCACACCTTGTATGAGGTGTTTGAAAAAGCGCTGATTGAACACATCCGCGAGGAGGAGCATGATTTTCAAGCCTTCAATAAGGGCATAAAAGCAGGGCAAGACTGCTTTCACGCACACCACGACGAAACAGCGGCGCTCGACCAGATTATCGAAATGTTGAACGAATGCACCACATCCAAGTCGTTCGACCCGTGCCACATACTCGTTCTTCGGTTGCAGAATCTCTCCAATGATTTGAAAATTCACACCTTTGTGGAAGAGAAACTGCTGATGCCCATGCTCAAGTAGCAACAGGCATCCCCAAAAACCTAACATGATGAAAACGTACGTAGTAGGAGCTTTGGCTTTGTTGCTGTGGCTTCCTTTTGCATGCACGGAACAGCCCCAATCGCCCCCCGGAGTGCAGCAAGTAAGCGCACCGGCACCCGAAATTGAATTGGCCGTGCTGATGGGGCGTATGCAGCTTTACATGAACAAGCTCTATTTTGCCGGTATTCACAACAACGAGCCCTTGCGCGACTTCTACATCCATGAGTTGGAAGAAATCATGGAAGACATCCGCGACGGCGAAGTGACCCACGACGGTGTGGATATCAGCACAAACATCAAGCTCTTCGGTCTCGACCAGCTCGAGGTATTTGAAAAAGCCATTGAGAACAACGAGGACTTCAAGGCTTCATACAACATCTTTGTACAAGCCTGCAACAGCTGTCACATGGCGTCTAAATATCCGTTCATCATCATCAAAGAGCCAACCAACCCTGTTTTCGACAATCAGGTGTATGAAGTTCAGTAAGTAGCGGCCTGTTGTCGTAACTTTGAAGCAAAACCTTAGGGCTTGTCGTTTCTGCAACTGCGTCACTATCTGAATCACCACATCACTGCGAGCTCCAAAGCGGGGCATGGCATTCACTCACCCTTTGTGTACGAGCTTGCTACGCGCGTGCTGCCCGATAAGAAGGAGGACATTTTCGATGCGGCTGAGAGGATTCGCACCAACATGCTGGCGAGTTCGCAATCCATCCAAATTACTGATTTAGGTGCCGGAAGCAGAAAAACGAGCACTACACATCGGCAGGTTCGCGAGATTGCAAAAACAAGCCTGCAACCCGCGTGGCGATGCAGATTTTTGTACCGGCTGGCCATGCATCAGTCACCGGGAAGTCTTTTGGAATTGGGAACCTCACTCGGAGTTACCACAGCCTATCTCGCTGCTACGAATAGACCCGTTTTCAGCATGGAGGGCTGCCCGAATATACACAAGCTGGCAATGCAAAACCTCAAGGAAACAGGTGCAGAAAACGCCCACCTGCTCTGCGGACATTTTGACGATCTCCTACCCAACTTTTTACGCGAACATCCCGACTGCAACTTTGCTTTTATAGATGGAAACCATCGTTATGATGCCACCCTTCAGTATTACGAGTTGCTGAAAAGGCATATGGCCCCAAACGCCCTGATGGTATTTGACGACATTTACTGGTCTGAAGGAATGAAAAAAGCGTGGAAGAAAATTGTTTCGCAGCAAAATCAAATCACCATTGACCTGTTTTACTTCGGGCTGGTTTACCTTCGTCCCGAACAGGCTCCTGAACACTTCAAAATAAAGCTATGAGCAGTCCCATCATGCAGTTGCACGGAATTACGAAGTTCTACAAAGTAGGAACGCAGATTGTGCGCGCCCTGAACGGAGTAGACCTCGATGTACACAAAAATGAGTTTGTTGCCCTGATGGGGCCTTCGGGCTCGGGAAAATCAACCCTGATGAACATCATCGGCTGCCTCGACTCACCCACAGGTGGCAGCTACATCCTCAATCAGAAAGATGTAAGCCGCATGGAAGACGACGAACTGGCGGTTATCAGAAACAAGGAAATCGGCTTTGTTTTTCAGACATTTAACCTCTTGCCCCGATACAGCGCCCTGGAGAATGTGGCTTTACCCCTTGTGTACGCCGGAATGGGAAAAAAAGAGCGCACTGCCCGTGCAACCGAGGTGCTGGAACAGGTTGGTCTCGGAGACCGGATGGACCACAAACCCAATGAACTTTCGGGCGGGCAGCGGCAGCGTGTGGCTGTGGCACGGGCATTGGTAAACCGCCCCTCTATCATTCTGGCCGATGAGCCAACCGGAAACCTCGACACCAAAACATCTTACGAGATTATGGCGTTGATTGATGATATTCACCAAAACGGTAATACCATTGTGCTCGTAACCCACGAAGAAGACATCGCTCAGCACGCCAGACGCATTGTTCGCTTGCGCGATGGTGTGGTAGAATCGGATGAAATGGCTTCCGTTGAAACCTCAAAACCCGCAACCCCATGAAGATTTACACCAAAACCGGCGACAAAGGTGAAACCGGCCTCTTTGGAGGCGCACGTTTGCAAAAAGACGAGCTCCGCATTGAAGCCTATGGAACTGTTGATGAACTGAACTCCTACATCGGACTGGTTCGCGACAGCGGTCTTGACGACGACTCCATTCAAATGTTGATTAGCATTCAGGACAGGTTGTTTACCATCGGCTCTCAACTGGCATCCGACCCGTCGAAAAGCAATTTGCAAGTACCCCAACTCTTCGACTCAGACATCACCGCTCTTGAGAAGGAAATAGACCGCATGAACGAAGAACTGCCTGAAATGCGAAGCTTTGTGCTTCCTGGAGGTCACCCTCTTGTGTCGCATTGCCATGTTGCGCGCTGCATTTGCAGGCGTGCGGAGCGCAGGGTGGTGAGCCTTGCCAAAGCCGAGGCCATTCCCGCTTTAATCATACCCTACCTGAACCGATTGTCGGATTATTTGTTTGTGCTCTCAAGATGGGCAACCAAATTGCAAAACGCGGCGGAAACGCCATGGGTTCCCAAAATGTAGCGACCAAAAATAGAAGCATAACCATTTGTTTTTGTGCGAAATGAATCAATTTTCAAGCAGGGTTGCATTTGGTACTAAAAAATCTATTTTTGCGTTTTGTAAACCACACTAAAAACTGGCAATATGTACTGGACGTTAGAATTGGCCTCTTACCTTGAAGATGCTCCCTGGCCCGCCACCAAAGACGAGTTGATTGACTATGCCATGAGGACAGGTGCACCACTCGAAGTGGTAGAGAACCTTCAAGCCATTGAGGAGGACGGTGAGATTTACGAGTCCATTGAGGATATTTGGCCCGACTACCCCACCAAAGAAGACTTCTTCTTTAACGAAGACGAATACTAAGACATTCACAACAAGAACGAATAGGCCGGTTTTGCCGGCCTTTTTCTTTGCCATAATGTCAGGCCAAAACCAATGGCACAGTTACTGCCCCCTGCCTTCAACCAAATGAAGTATTTGGGCTATTTTTGCACTCCCTTTCCGAACCCTCGGAAACCCAAAGTAACGCTACATGATTGACTCAATAACCAAGATAGTTAAGGCCGTTTTCGGCGATAAATCAACCCGCGATTTAAAGGAAGTTTCCCCGCTCGTTCAAGCCTCGCTAGCCGAGTACGACAAGCTTCAGGGTCTGAGCAACGACGAATTGCGTACGCGCTCGGCCGAAATGAAGAAGAAGATTGCCCACGAAATCTCCGACGAAGAAGCAGAAATCGCAGCCCTCAAGGATAAGATTGAGCAAAACCCGCTCATGATTCCGCAGGAAAAAGAAGCCATCTACGATGACATTGACCGCATTGAGAAAAAAATTGACGAGGAAATAGAGCGCGTGCTTCTGGAACTACTACCCGAAGCCTTTGCGATTGTGCGTGAAACCGCCCGGCGTTTTAAAGAGAATGAATCGTTGGAAGTGAGTGCCACAGAGTTTGACCGCGACCTCGCTGCACGCAAAGACCACATTTTGATAGAGGGAGACAAAGCCACGTGGAAATCTACCTGGATGGCAGCCGGTAGTCCCATCCGTTGGGATATGGTTCACTACGAAGTGCAGTTGATTGGTGGTGTGGCGCTTCACAAAGGCAAAATTGCCGAAATGCAAACCGGTGAAGGAAAAACCCTCGTGGCAACCCTACCCGTATTCCTCAACGCCCTTGCCGGAAAAGGTGTGCATCTCGTTACCGTAAACGACTACCTCGCCCGACGTGACTCTGAATGGATGGGTCCCATCTATGAATTTCACGGATTATCAGTAGATTGCATTGATAAGCATCAACCCAATTCCGACGCCCGTCGTAATGCCTACCGCTGTGACATTGTGTTTGGTACCAACAACGAATTTGGTTTTGACTACCTGAGAGACAACATGTCGTCTACCACCGAAGGACTTGTGCAGCGCAAACACCACTACGCCATTGTGGATGAGGTGGATTCGGTGTTGATTGACGACGCCCGTACGCCACTGATTATTTCGGGTCCTACGCCACGTGGTGATATTCACGAGTTTGACCAGCTCAAGCCCAAGGTTGAAAAACTGGTGCAGGAGCAACGAAAACTCATTACCCAACTCCTCACCGAAGCCAAAAAGACCCTCACCAACGAGAACGCCACCAAAGAGGAAAGAACCGCCGCCGATTTGGCGCTTTTCCGCAGTTATCGCGGTCTGCCCAAAAACAAGGCGCTCATTAAATTCCTCAGTGAGCCCGGTATCAAGCAGCGCATGCTCAAAACCGAAGCCTTCTATATGCAAGACCAGAGCAAGGAAATGCACAAGGCCGATGAGATTCTCTACTTCACCATCGACGAAAAGAACAACACCATTGACCTCACAGAGAAAGGTGTTGACCTCATCTCTACCAATATAGAAGACAACAACTTCTTTTTAATGCCGGATATCGGATCTGAAATTGCCCGCATTGAAAACGAAACTGCTGATACCGATGAGCGTCTCAAACTCAAAGACAAACTGCTGCAGGATTTCTCCGTAAAATCCGAGCGCATTCACACCATCAACCAGCTTCTCAAGGCCTATACCCTGTTTGAGAAAGACGTGGAATACGTGGTGATGAACAACAAGGTGATGATTGTGGATGAGCAAACCGGCCGTATCATGGAGGGTCGCCGCTACTCCGACGGTCTGCACCAGGCCATTGAATCTAAGGAAAATGTGAAGGTGGAGGCCGCCACACAAACCTACGCCACCATTACCCTTCAGAACTATTTCAGGATGTATCACAAGCTGGCAGGTATGACCGGTACGGCCGAGACAGAAGCGGGTGAATTCTGGGACATCTACAAACTGGATGTGGTGATTATCCCTACCAACCGCCCCATACAGCGCGCGGATATGGAGGACAAAGTGTACAAAACGGCCCGCGAAAAATACAATGCTGCCATTGAGGAGATTGTTACCCTGAGCAAAGCCGGAAGGCCGGTTCTGGTGGGTACCACCTCGGTAGATGTATCGGAGTTGCTGAGCCGCATGTTGAAACTTCGCGGTATTGAGCACTCTGTACTGAACGCCAAGAAACACCAGCAGGAGGCCGATATCGTGGCCCGTGCAGGTCAGGCGGGAGTGGTTACGATTGCTACCAACATGGCAGGTCGTGGTACGGATATCAAGCTTGGACAAGGCGTGAAGGAAGCCGGCGGACTTGCCATTGTGGGTACCGAAAAACACGAATCTCGACGTGTTGACCGCCAGTTGCGCGGACGTTCAGGTCGTCAGGGAGACCCCGGTTCATCGCAGTTTTACCTTTCGTTGGAAGACAACCTGATGCGCCTTTTCGGTTCTGACCGCATTGCCAAAATGATGGATCGCCTCGGCCTGAAAGAGGGCGAAGTAATTCAGCATCGAATGATTACGCGCTCTATTGAGCGCGCCCAGCGCAAGGTGGAAGAAAACAACTTTGGTATTCGTAAGCGTTTGCTTGAATACGACGATGTGATGAATGCCCAGCGTACGGTGATTTACAAACGTCGCCGACACGCATTGCACGGAGACCGACTGAGCTACGACATTGAAAATATGTTTTTTGAAGTGGTGGACGAAGTGGTGAACTTCTACCAAAGCGCGAAAGATTTCGAAGGCTTTAAGCTTGAAATGCTGCGCCAGTTCGGAATGGAATCGCCGTTCGATGAGGATACGTTGCTTTCCGGTCAGCCTGCAGAACTCACCATGGAGCTTTTCAAGAAAGTACGCGAGCACTACATTGAAAAATCGAAGTGGTTGGCGCAAAAGGCCATGCCGATTATCCGCAACGTGCACGAAACACAAACACAGTACAGCAACATCATGGTGCCTTTTACCGATGGTGTAAAGGCATTGCAGATAATCAGCAATATTGAGAAAACGATTCAAACAGAGGGTGATGAGCTGATTCGGGCGGTAGAGCGTAACGTAA
The DNA here is from genome assembly GCA_007129985.1 of Flavobacteriales bacterium. Classification (GTDB taxonomy): domain Bacteria; phylum Bacteroidota; class Bacteroidia; order Flavobacteriales_D; family SKUL01; genus SKUL01. Next base: position 7,476 of record SKUL01000171.1, on the reverse strand, counting down.
CGCTCGGTATCATTGACGAGGAGTGGAAAAACCACCTTCGTGCAATGGACGAACTGCGCACTTCGGTACAAAATGCCGTGTACGAGCAAAAAGACCCCTTGTTGATTTACAAGTTCGAGTCTTTTGAGCTCTTCAAAACCATGGTTCAGCGCCTGAATCGCGAGGTGGTTGCGTTCCTGTCGAAAGCTACATTGGCCACCGGTCAGCCCGACCAGACTGTTCAAACCACTCAAGCACCCAAGCGCAATGATATGAGCGGATTGCAAACCAGCAGGCCCGGTGGTGCCTCATCGTCATCCGGAGAGCAACAGCAAGCGCCGGGCATGCCTCCTGAGCGACCCAAACCACAGCCAGTGCGCACCGAACAGAAAATTGGCCGCAATGACCCTTGTCCATGCGGCAGCGGCAAGAAGTACAAGCAGTGCCACGGCAAAACGCAGAATGTGTCGGCGTAGCAAGCGGCAGAGTTGCTAATACTTCTGAATCTTAAAAGTCTGTGCTCGTTTCTGGGTAGAGACCTCCACCAAGTATAAGCCCGTGTTTAGTGAGGTGAAATCTAAAACATCCGCATGTGCGTCTACGCGTATGTGCATGATTTGCTGACCCAGTAAAGTGTAAACCGCAACAAATTCAATGCGGTCATCACACTCCAAAGTGAGGGTGTTTCGAGTTGGATTGGGATACAAACTCGTCTTTGGCAGAGATTTGTCGTATTCCTGTGTTGATAAATCCGTGCTAACACCGTACGCCGCAGTGATAAAATTGCTGCCTTGACCGGTAAAAAGCGCCCCATAACTTACTATTGTGGTGCCATTGCTGAGATGTGTCATGCCGGCTATATCAGAAGTCATATCGGGAGCGTGTACTCTCCACAACTCGTTGCCATCTGCATTAAAGCGGGCAAGTGTGGGAAAGGGAATGGTTTGCACACCAAAGGCCTCACGTGAATCACCATAGGCAAGCATTTCATTTCCATCTACTATCGCCAGATTTATTGCGTTGTCAATACCATTTCCGGAGCCATTAAAGTAAGTGTGCCACAGGCGCTCACCATCGGTATTGTACTTCAGCAGAAACCAATCCCTGTTGCTAGCATTGGCGGGCAAAATACCATCGCCCAGCACAATAATGTGGTTGTCTTCATCCATGGCCATGTCGCGAGGTATGTATTGATTCATTCCCTCCTCTTGCCATATATCACGCCACAACAAATCACCATCGGGGTTGTAGGCCTGAAGCGCTATCAGACCGCCAATGCGCGCACTTGCATAAATGTGGTCTTCGGAATCTATCACGAGCTGCTCTCCTTCTCCACCCGTTTCACTGTAGGTATCGTTCCAAAGGGTATTGCCCTCAGAATCCTGCTTATAAATCACATAAAAACCTGAGGGCTGGCCATGTCTGCGACCAGTCACAAGCATATTGCCTTCGCTATCAAGGGCCAAATAAAGAGCCCTGTTCGTTCCCGTGGGCGACCACTCTTTGCGGATGTCAAGAAGTAGCTCTCCCCCTGCTGAAAACTTTAGAATGAGCATACTGTATTGGCCCGAAGTGTTAATACTGGCTCCGCATACAAAGATGTTACCCTCTGCATCTGTGGTGGCATAGTGTGCATTGTCATGCCCGTTTGCCTCGTCGTAGTTCCAGACATAATCCCAAAGCAAAGTGCCTTCTGGACTGTATTTTGCCACGAGGATGTCGGTTTGATTGATGGGAATGTGGGATACTGTAATCGGGTTTCCAAAAGGGTCGATGGCAAGTGCCCGGGGCGTGACGGAAAGAATCGGGTCTTCTGCCTGGTAGATATGGTGCCAAAGCTCCTCTCCTTGCGCGTTGTACTTTACAAGGGCAATGCGTGTTCCGAGCATGGTTTCGTTCACTTCTCCCATAACGTAGATGTTATCGTCCTGGTCACTGCTTATAAATTTGGGGCTATCATTGCTTATGTGAAATTGGCTTGACCAAATTTCCTGAGGTTGCGAAACGGCTACAAAGCAAGTCAACGTAGCTGCGAAAAAAACTGATATACATTTCATGGCGAGTGCTATTTGATGCAATGATACGCTGGCCTTGCGCTGCTAAACCCGACAAATGAGGGAGCGTGCTATGATATGAGCAAACGTGCAGTTTCTTCGGCTTATCTCCTCACAAGTGCGGAATCTTGCCTCGTAAACCGTCGCAATCTCAATGATTCACAAAACGATAATACTATAAACTACCCGCTTCCAATTCGAGCAGTTTCTGTGCTACATCCTGATGGGTTCTCAATACATACTTTTCTTTGGCAGGGAAGCTGTTGAACAGTACTTCTTGTTTTGGGCTAAGGGCTTCGTCGTGAAATTTGCATTCAAGCAGCCATTTATTCTCAGTGTAAAAATCCAGCTCTGTGCTGTCCAGATAAACGTAGCGAAGATTCAAGTGCTTTAGGCGCAAATAGCAGTAGTTTTCGAAAAGAGCACCCCAATCTCGCTCTCCGGTATAGAATGTCCGAATGCCCGTATCACAGCAATAGATTTTTTTTGGGGACACCATTTGCTCATTTAACTTCCCGAACCTGCTTACGGGATAAACAATATAGGTGTCGCAAAACAGGTCGAAGAAGCGCTTAGAAGTGTCATTTGAAATACCAAGTACCTTAGCCACCTTATTGATGCTCATTGTTTTTCCGCAGCGCTCCATGAGCATCAGGAAAAAGTCTTTCAATTGCTGCAGCTGCCTGATGCCATGAAGGGCGGCAATGTCTTTGTGAATAATATTGTCCATTAACTCTCTGATGTAGGCATCATCACCACTCAGTACGTACTCCGGAATGCCACCCGTGCGCAGGTAGTCCCTAAAATAACTTTCATGCAAATGTGCATCGGAAGGCAATACTTCCAGCTTTTTAAAGCGCAAATAATCAGGATAGTCCAATGGCATAATTTCCAATGTGACACTTCTGCCGGTAAGATGTGCGTGGCTACTCTTGAGCAAGGAAGCACTCGATGAAGATGCAAAAATCTTGCAGTGGCCCTAGTCGTAGAGGTTTTTCAACTGAAGTTCGTAGTCACGGACAAATGTGATTTCATCAAGAAAAAGGAACACATTCTGATTTTTATCAAGTCGTTGCATTTTTCTGAATCCTTCAACGATGTCCAGAATACTGGCGTCTTTGAGTAGGTAGTCGTCCAAGTTTACATAAAGGATATGCTCGGCAGGGATCTCCAAGTGCTCAATCAAGTGCAGAATGCACATCCTCATGAGTGAGGTTTTGCCAATTCGACGCAAGCCGGTCAGAAAAACCACCTGTCGGTTATTCAAATTTGCCAGCACACGGTCACTGGCTGCCTCCCTGGGATAAAGTCCCTTCAACAGCGATAAATCCTTTTCCCACCAAGGATTATAACGAAAGAGTTCTTTTTCCATACACCAAATGTATGAAAAGTGTTCGATACTATCGAACACTTCTAACCGATACCATTCGATACTATCGAACACTTTTGTGGGTGCCAACAGCACAAACTCCTTAGGGCGCGTACATGGTAAGCGTGTCCGATTACCGGTGTCTATGCCCGCAAGGCTGTCTTGCGGTGGTGCTGCGGGCATGCATCTGCCAGCGCTGCCAGCCAAAAGTCATAGGTTTGTCTAGTTCTTCAATCCAACGGTTTACGGTGCTAAAACATGGGTATAGCTCGAGAGCCATTTGATTAACTTCTCCAAGGCAAAGGCAAACATCACAAAGGCCACGTAATAGCGGATAATGACCGTAAACCAGTAGTAGAGCGGCTCGTTGTAATCGCGCTTGCGGTCGATGCCATGCCAAATGATGGTACCCACCAATGCTACCGCAATCATGAATGCGTACAGTATGTAGATGTAGGTACTGTCGCTGTGGTTTCCCCGAGTGGGCGAAACGATGGTATAGGTAATGTTAAAGACGTGCTTTCCTATCGCCGGAATGATGAAATCCAGACCTTTCTCAAGGGGCGTGTACAAAAACACCAGTTTTGAAAAACCGGTAGCGTACCAGTCCAACAGAAAAATGTAGAGCACGGTAAAGATGAAGCCGCAGCGAAGTGCTAACTTCTCAGGGACGCTCCATACCTTTGATGATGCAGCATTTGATTCCATGTGCTTTGCGTTGTATTGAATGACTTGTTGGAATTGGTTATCGGCCGTGATGACGATCTATCTCTTGCTCGCTCAGCCTTAAAAAGCGGGCAGCGTTGTTGTAGAAAATGTCGCGCTTTTGGGCCTCGGTCAGGAATGGAGCCTCTTCAATGGCTTTGATTGAACGCTCAATAACCCCCGGCCAGACCATTTGGTCAGAGCCAAACATGATGCGGTTGGCGAATCCGCCATCCACAATAGCTTTTAGCCAGCGGTAAAAACCTTCCCTCGGCTGGGTAAACACCACAACTCCAAAGTCAATATATACTTGAGGGTGTGTGTACAACAGAGCCAGGAGATCATCCACTTTGGGGTAGCCGCCGTGCATAACGTACACCCTAAGATCGGGGTGCTCCATCAGTACATCCTCTAAAGTGAGGGCCGAGTGCATCTGAGCGCGGTAAAACTTAGCACCCATGTAGCGCACACCCGGAGGGCCGGGGCCAATGTGAATTCCTACCGGTAAGTCGGCTTCTTCGGCCATTGCCCAGTAGGGAGCAAGTGCCTCATCGGCAGGCATTATTCCCTGATATTGGGTCACAACTTCTCCCAGCACAGCAATCTCACCGTTTTCAAACAGTGTTTTAATGGAATCGGCTGATGGAGTATCAGGACTGATTTTCAGAAACATGGATGGAATGATCCGTGAAGGATTGCGGTCTTTCCAGTACTTCACCAATTCGAGTTCATCACCGCTGGCAACGCCGTACATGTTGTACTTCTCCATGACTTCAAAAGTCTGAAGCATGAGTTCCTCATCGGTTTCCGGCGACCAAACCGGGTCATCGCAAGGCGGGTTCTTCATCAGTTCAAAAAATGACGCCGTGTAATTGCCTTTGGCCGGATCACGGGTAGGAAATTCGAAAGGGGTACACATGGCCAAAGGTGGCGGCCCCTGAGCGTCGGCCCTGAGGGCATGCATGTGCATGTCGATAATTGGAAGGCGTTGTTGGCCAAAACAAAGTCCAAGTCCACTAAAAATGAATACAATAGGGAGGATAAAATTTTTCATGTTATTTAGATTTACCAGTTTCTCACCAATTCTGCCAAAAAAGGATGCACTTCCTTTTCCAGCAAGCTTATTAGTTCCTCATCACTGAGTTTGTCAGTGTGATTTTTCAAAAAATCCCACAGCCGCTTGTTGAGCTCGGCTCCGGCCTCATCATACAGCAACTTTGCAGCGTGGTGAAATCGGAATTGATACCAACCGTAGTTAAAGGGGTTCTCAACACCGAGTGTCCAATAGTCTTCTTCAAACTGCTTCAAAGTGGTGTACTTCAAATCGCCTGCATCTATGCCGGCCCAATAGGCGGGAATGGTTTCTAATGCACCCAAAAATTCAGCCTTCTCCTCAGCGATGTATGTGTGCAGCATGATATTGCAGTACAGTTCGCTAAGCCATCTGCGTTGGGTATTAAGATTGGCCGCAAAGTGCCAGGCATGGCCCAATTCGTGCACGGCCAGCAGGTCGAAAAAGTAGCGCGCACTAATCTCACCATTGAGATTGTACACCACAGGAATAAGCTCTTTATACGGTGAAGGAATCGACGCCGGATCAGGCAACTGCATGCGCCAGAAGTCATTGTCTTCGGCAGCTACTGCCAAGGTTTTACCATCGCCTTTGTAATGGGGCATGCCATATATAAGTCCCGGAGCACTATAATGTGGCCAGTCATTTTGCGAAAGCACCATTAGCTGAAAAGGCACATCAAGGGGTTCAATCGTTTCCTTGAAATAATCGTTCGCGCCATAGCACAACTGACCTACAAAAGTGGCATCGGCCAGATGATCTTTGCTATACATTACGCGCATTTCGCCCAAAAGCAGCGTGTCCAATTCATTTTGCGAATGGCAAAAAAGACTGCTCGAAATGGCAATAGCCAGAATTAAGAATTTGTGTGTTTGCATGATGATGAAGTTTACAGGGAACATTGAAATGGTCATAACTTTTGAATGTCAGTTTGTTTCAGGTGTTGGAAGCTTTCCTACGAGAGCCCGCGCTACAGCAGGAAGGTGCCGGCCAAGCCAGAAGATAATTTTGCCGTGAACAGTAAAAATGTAAACCCTTCGCCTCTGCTCAATGGCGCGAACCATTACCCTCGCCGCCTTTTGGGTAGGCCACATCAAGTTGGCAGGCCGCGGGTCATTGCGGTCGGGATGGAACACGCCGGCATTGTCAACGCGAGCGATATTACTCTCCACAAATCCCGGATGAATAGTGGTGCAGCTCACCCCACTCCCTTTGAGCTCCAACTGGAGGCTTTCACCAATGTTGTGCACAGCAGCCTTTGAAGCACCGTAAGGCGATAAAAACGCATTGGGTACAAAAGCCGCCACACTTCCCAAAAGCGCCAAACGGCCTTTGGTTTTGCGCAAATGTGGCAAGGCATGCTTGGTAGTAAGTGCAAGTCCGGTAACATTAACGGCCAGTTGTCGCTGCCAATCAGCAGCCGAAAGCTTTTCTATGCTGCCCACTGCACCGAAGCCGGCATTGGCAATCACAACGTGTATGGCGCCGTACTCGCCAACAATGGCATCTACACAAGCTTCGATATTGGCCTCATTGGTCACATCGCAGCGAAAAGCGCGGGCTTTGCCGCCGATGCTCTCAATCTCTTTTACCAATTGGTCAAGCAAATCTATACGGCGCGCTGAAACGGCCAGAATTGCCCCTTTCGACGCGCACTCAAGGGCTACGGCCCTTCCTATGCCCGATGAGGCTCCTGTAATCCAGACAATTTGATTCTTTGAAGACATACTCGATTTATGTGGGTTAATGATTATTTGATATAGTGACTTCTGCGATTATTCATTTCTGTTGTCTCTATACCTCACCATTGCGCAACATTGACTGAATAACTGAAAGCCAGCCTCAAAGCCCCGCATTTTATAAGACTGACCCAAATCTATAATCATCGAATGGCTTATATGCCTTTCATTGAGCAAGCGTATAACTGAATGAGCAAGCGTAAGATTTCGTGAAAAAAATGTAGCTTGCCCTACCAACTATTGATAAATGCACCAAACTGATCCACCAAAGCCATGGATGAACTCCTGTTCGGAAGGGCTTTTCGGATTATTGCTGTTGCCCTTTCCAAAAAACACTTTCCACGACTGCTCTGTGGCTCTGAACAAAAGGACATCAGGAATTGCAATCCTCGAGGTGGTTCGAATCATTAGCATCCTGGCGCTTTTACTTTTTTCGCAAGCCTCTATTGCGCAACACAACAGAGATTCACTCAAAGCAGTGGCCGAAAGTGATATGCACGACAGCCTTCGCATCGAGGCAATCCTTCTGATTACTGACGACTTGTATGACGAGGAAGA
>SKUL01000269.1 GCA_007129985.1 Flavobacteriales bacterium | reverse complement strand
TATCGCGCAGGGTGCTCTGCCTTCCGCTGTTTGCGGGCATTACGGAGGAGGAACAGCGCAGAATCATTTCGTTGGTCTATGCAAACTGAAGTTTGGCATCAATATATATCGTCTGGCGAAGGCGACATGCCAGAGTTCAAGACAAGTTTTGGAGATGAAGTTATTGAGACATTGTCAGCTTTTGCAAACTCAAAAGGAGGAACTGTCTTAATTGGCGTATGTGATGACGGTTCGATTTCCGGAGTTAATCTGGGCAAGGAGACGATTCAGCGGTGGATTAATGAAATCAAAGGAAAGACACTTCCCGGGGTTGTCCCAATCGTTGATGAAACGGAGCTTGAAGGAAAAGCAATTGTAGCTTTCAAAGTGCAGGAGTTCCCGGTTAAACCTGTTGCGTTTCGGGGTAGATATTTTCAGCGTTTAGGTAATGCAAACCACCGATTATCTGTTCTGGAGATTACGCAGTTGACGATGCAGTCGCTGCAGGTTTCATGGGACTCTTATCCGAATCCCACTAAGAGTTGGAATAATCTCGACGCCGAATCCATTCAACGCTTTATAGAAGAGGTGAACTCAAGAAATCGTTTCCGGCTCGAAGAGAACTCGTTTGATGCGCTCAAAAAACTTCGTCTGGTCTCAGATAAGGCGGTGACCAACGCTGCGTGGTTACTTTTTGGTGAGGAGGATACAGGTTTTGCGATCCACGTTGGAAGATTAAAAAGTCCATCCGTTATTCTTGATGATAAACTCTTAAAAGGCAACTTGTTCAGCATAGTTGACCAGGCAATGAATTATATCTTGAATCAAATAAAGGTTGCAAGTGAAGTGACCGGAACATCAACCTCAAGGAATGAGATTTTTGAGTATCCATTGCCGGCAATCCGGGAGGTGCTTTTAAATGCAGTTGTTCATCGGGATTACATGAGTCCGAGCGACATCCAAATCAAGATTTTTGATAATAAAATCACCTTTTTCAGTCCTGGTCAATTGGTAGGGAACCTTACCGAGGAGGATTTAATGCGTAATGATTACCAAGCGCATGCCCGCAACAAACTTATTGCTGAAGCATTTTATCTGAGAGGTGATATTGAAAAATATGGCAGCGGATTAATACGTGTGCGACAAGAGATTGAGTCATATCCTACGATGAAATTCAAATTTGAGCAAGTATCTAATGGTATGTTAGCAACATTGGAGTATAGCCACCAGAAAATAAGCTCTACAAAACATTCTGCCATTGATGTCACCGAAAATGTCACCGAAAATGTCACTGAAAATGTCACTGAAAATGTCACCGATGAAACAAGCCAAAAAAGGCACAGAAAAATTTTAGAAGTAATGGCGGCCAATCCACAAGTCACCACCAGCGATTTAGCCATTAAAATGGATGTATCCAGAAGAACAGTTCTTCGTGATATTGCCAAGCTGAAATCAGATGGTAGAATTTCATTTGTTGGACCCGCGAAAAAGGGCTACTGGAAAATCATCCATCAGGGTTAAATTTGTCTAAACCATTCAACACGCATTAGCCGAGAAGGCCTTATGATACACAATCAATTCAATCCGCAATTCAGGTTTTTCAAAGAACCCGAGCCCTTCAACAAGTTTACCGACAAGGAGCAATTGCAGTTTTGCCTGGGCGGTACACTCTATATGCCCGGCACCAAAAACGTGGTGGACAAAATCATTGCCCGAAACATGAACCACGTTACCAGCATCGTGATGGACTTTGAAGACGCCATCCGCGAACGCGATGTAACCGCCGCCGAAGACAACGTGCTTTTTCACCTCGAAACCATCCATCAGGCGTGGGATGACAAAAAACTCAGCGTGGACGATACGCCGCTTATCTTCCTCAGGGCGCGCAACACCATTCAATTCCGCAAGTTTGCCGAACGCCTCAACGAACGGCAGGCCAGCGTGCTCGCCGGGTTTGTGTTTCCCAAGTTCTACAGCAGCAACGCCGATGAATACCTCGGGCGTCTGGATCACCTCAACAAACGCCTCAATGTATCGCTCTACGGCATGCCCATTCTGGAGGGTCGCGCCATCGCATACCGCGAAACCCGCGTGGGCGAGCTCAACGCACTGCGAACCTTGATGGAGCCTTTCAAAAAATGGATTCTCAACGTGCGCGTGGGCGGAACCGATTTCTCCTCCATTTTCGGGGTGCGCCGCGGAATGAATGCCTCCATCTACGACATCCTGCCCGTGCGCGATTGCCTGAGCGATATCCTCAACTACTTCAACCGCGAGGGAACAGACTACACCGTTTCGGCACCCGTGTGGGAGTATTTTCTGGCCTACAAAAAAGACGACCTCGGCCACCTGCTCGAAAGCGATATCCACCAAACCCTTCTCAGCCGAAACCCCATTATCAACGAAGCCATTGACGGGTTGCTGCGCGAAGTAATGATTGACAAAGCCAACGGTTTTGTGGGCAAAACCATCATCCACCCATCGCACATCCGCTTTGTGAATGCCATGCAGGCCGTTACCCGCGAGGAGTATGAAGATGCCGCCCAAATTCTGGGCACTGAAGGCGGTGTGGTAAAAAGTGCGAAGGCCAACAAAATGAACGAAATCAACCCGCACCGAAACTGGGCGCGGCGAATTGCGAGCCTCGCCAAAGCATACGGCGTGGTGGACGATGAGAAGTCCTACCTCAAACTTATTCTCGACGAACCAAATTCCTGATGGCCGAATCATCACACCAAAACATATCGCAAGCCTTTGTGGATAGCCTCGATGCCCTCACCGGGGCAGGTTTGACTCCATCCGACCGCGAGGCAGTGCGACACTCACTGGTGGATTTTATTGGCGTAACGCTGGCCGGAGCCGCGCAGCAACGCGAATCAGCCCTGCAATTACTCCAACAACTCAGCCCCGACGGAGGCTCAGTGCCGGTGATAGGTTTTTCGGAAAAGACCCATCTTACTGCGGCCGCGCTCCTCACAGGCATGAACGCCCACACCGCAGAGCTTGACGACGGTGAGCGCTTTGCCATGGTTCACCCTGGAGCACCTGTGCTCGGAGCGTTGCTACCACTCGCGTCGGTGCACCCCTTCGATGGGGAAGCTCTGTACCGCGCGGTTTTTGCTGGCTACGAGGCCACCATCCGCCTTGCGCGCTCCCTGCAACCCACCCTCAAACACAGGGGCTACCACGCCACCGGAATTTGTGGCACCATCGGTGCTGCTTGGGCCGTGGCCACCGCCCTGGGCTTGAACCTCAACGAGCGCAGAAACGCACTGGCCGCCGCTGCAGCAAGCACTTCCGGCACACTCAAGGCCATTCGCAATCACTCAACCCTCAAGCCCTACAACGCCGGGTTGGCAGCCATGAACGGACTCACAGCCGCCCTCATGGCCAAAGCAGGCCATATAGGACCCGATGACCCGCTCGGAGGTAAAGAAGGACTGCTCTTTCAGTTGGTGGGAGAGGAGGCAGAAACCGAAGAATTACTCGCCAAAGCACAACCCTTACCAGCTATCCACGCGGTGTACCGAAAGCCCTACGCTGCCTGCAGACATTGCCATCCTGCCATCGAGGCGGCGCTGGAAATTCGCGCCTCCCAAGCTCTCAGCCCGGATAGTATTGAACAAGTAGAGGTACACACCTATGCGCTGGGAATTCCCGGTCACGACCACCGCACTGTTTCGGGGTCGCACTCGGCAAAGATGAGTACGCCCTACAGCGTGGCGGCTGCGCTGCTGTGGGGAAAAGCGGGTCAGCATGAGTTTTCTGAAGAAGCACTTGAAAATACAGAAGTTCAGCAACTTGCGCATCGCACCTCGGTACTTGCCAACGACGAAATGAGCAAAGCCGTACCACGCGAGCGCGCCGCAGAAGTGCGCGTGAAGACGAGGGGTGGCGAGCAGCACAATATGCTCATCCGCCTTCCGCTGGGCGAGCCTGAGCGCCCCCTGAGCAGCGAAGCCATTGAGGCAAAGTTCAGAGAGTTGGCCACGTGGTGGGGCATGAGCGAAGCAGGTTGTAACGAAGTGCTCGAAATCACCCGACACCCCGGTGCGGGTTGGCACAAACAATTACCTTTGTTGCTCTGCGCCCCGAAGGCGTAACGGCAATTTGATTTTCCATGAAAGCAAGTCAAGAATTTTTGCGCAAAATAGGCATGCCCGCCGGCGATGCCTGGCAGCTACCTGAATCCTCCAAACGCTTTTCCGACGGAGCACAGTACCGCTTTGAAGTACCCGGCATTCAAGGCCCGAAAGCCATGAAGGCGTTGCTCGAAGAAATTGAGCGACTGGGGCTGGTGATTCACCGCGTAACCCAAACCAAGGGTATTATGCTGCTGAGCGACGACGACATCCGCGAAATGGTGAGTCTGGCCGCTGCCCACCACGTAGAGCTGATTTTAGCCGTTGGCCCAAGAGCCACCTACGATACCAGCGCGTCGGTGAATACGCCCGAAGGTCAGCGAATGGGTTACCGCTTGCGGGGACAGGACCAGATTGTACGCGCCATGGAAGACATTCGGCGGGCCGTTAGCCTCGGCTGCCGCTCTTTTCTGGTGTACGACGAAGGCTGTTTGTGGGTGTTGAACGAAATGCGTCGCCACGGCGAAATTCCCGCAGAGTGCCACTTCAAGGTGTCGGCCCATACCGGCCACGGAAACCCCTGCTCGGCACACGTGTTGCAAACCCTCGGAGCCAACTCCATCAACCCCGTGCGCGATATTCAGCTTCCGATGCTGGCCTCCATGCGCCAGGCCATTGATGTGGCCATTGACGTACACACCGAAAACCCCGCCTCAACCGGAGGGTTT
>SKUL01000056.1 GCA_007129985.1 Flavobacteriales bacterium | reverse complement strand
CGCGTGGCTTCAATAAAATCAATGGCGTAATTGGCGTGCTCCTCCATACCGGTGCCAACTGGAAAAATGTTGGGGTCGAAAATGATATCGTTGGCGGCGAAGTTCACTTCCTTCGTAAGGATGTTATAGGCCCTTTGGCAGATGTCGATACGTCTTTGAAGCGTGTCGGCCTGGCCTTGCTCGTCGAATGCCATCACTACTGTTGCTGCGCCGTAACGCTTTATGAGCGATGCTTGACGAATGAACTCCGCCTCCCCTTCTTTGAGGCTAATGGAGTTTACCACTGCTTTTCCCTGCACACACTTCAATCCGGCCTCAATGATTTCCCAGTTGGAGGAATCAATCATAATGGGGATGCGGCTGATTTCGGGCTCGGACGCGATGAGATTGAGAAAGGTAACCATGGCCCCTTTACCGTCAATCATGCCTTCGTCCATGTTCACATCCAGAATCTGCGCGCCGCCGCGCACCTGGTCGAGTGCTACATCCAAGGCATCTTCAAATTTCTCCTGCTGAATAAGCCTCAGAAATTTGCGCGAGCCGGTAACGTTGGTTCGCTCGCCTACATTCACAAAATTGCTATCGTTCCGAACCAGAAGCGGCTCAAGTCCGCTCAATACAAGTTTTACCTCACTCTGCATGTTCGGCAATTTTGCGGGGTTGGTAACGGGCGACTAAATCAACCAAGGTGCGAATGTGCACAGGCGTGGTACCACAGCAGCCTCCCACAATATTGAGCAGTCCCTCTTTGAGGAATGGCTCCATCAGGTTGGCCATGGCTTCGGGCGATTGGTCGTAACCACCCATTTCGTTGGGGAGCCCCGCATTGGGATGGGCACTGACGGGAAGATGGCTAAACCGCGCCAGTTCCTGCACGTGCGGACGCAACTGATCCGCTCCGAGGGCGCAGTTGAATCCGATACTCAACAAGGGAAAATGTGAAACCGAAATGGCGAAAGAAGTGGGCGTTTGACCTGAGAGTGTGCGGCCGCTGGCATCGGTAATGGTGCCCGAAATCATCACGGGAATTTCCTCGCCACGCTCCTCAAACACGCCCGATATAGCAAACAGAGCTGCTTTGGCGTTGAGGGTATCAAACACGGTTTCAACCAGCAACAGATGACAACCACCGTCCATCAGTGCTTTGCATTGTTCGGCGTAGGCATCAACCAGCGTATCGAAATCTACATTTCGGAACGCGGGGCGGTTTACATCCGGCGAGAGAGAAGCCGTACGGTTGGTTGGGCCGATGGAACCTGCCACGAATCTGGGTTGTGAAGGATTTTTGGTGGTAAACTCTTCGGCAACCTCGCGCGCAATGCGTGCCGATTCAAAGTTGAGCCGATACACCAGCTCTTCCATTTGATAGTCTGCCTGCGAGATAGAGGTACTGTTGAAGGTATTGGTTTCGAGAATGTCGGCACCGGCTTCGAGGTATGCACGATGGATATCAGCGATGATATCGGGCTGTGTGAGGCTGAGTAAATCGTTGTTGCCTTTCACGAGACAGGGCCAGTCAGCAAATTCAGCACCGCGGTAGTCTTCTTCTTCGAGTTTGTGCCGCTGAATCATGGTTCCCATGGCGCCATCGAGCACCAGAATACGTTTTGTAAGTAGTTGACGTATGTTCATTTCATTCCAAAAAAAAAATCTCTGCGTTGGCAGAGATTACATGGGTACTTGGGTCGTAAATCGCTGCTCATTAACCCCGCGTTGGCGGGAAGGAATTGGCACCACGGCAGCACGAAATGGTGCGTTCAGGTTGCCAAGACTTCATCGGGCCTTATCCCTCCGTCTTTCTCAATAAGCTCTAAAATCAAGAACGAACTATTTGTGAATGTCGGCAAACTCTCTGAAGAAGCCCCCGATTTGCTTTCTGAAGAACAGGTAGGCCAGCACTCCGAGCAGGATGTAAGGAATACCCATCAGGTAAAGAATCCCTTCGTTGATGCCGATACCTGAATCCTCATCGAGAGCGGACTCATTGGCTGCTTTACACATTGCGCACTGAGCATCCGCATCTATACTCCAAAGGAGCACCAACACGAGCGCAAACAACACGAATATGAGGCTTCTTTTCACGACGCTAAGTTACGCATAATACGGTGAAATCATCAAGTATACCACCACACCGGTAACGGCCACATAGAACCACATGGGCCAGGTAATACGTGCCAGTTTCTTGTGCTGCTCGTAGTGACCCACCCAGCCTCTCACAAAGGTGAAGAGCACAAGTGGTATGATGGCAATAGAGAGTAGAATGTGTGATATCAAGACAAAGAAATACAGGCTGCGCACCCATCCATCACCTCCATACGGTGTTGACTCAGATGTAATGTGGTAAAGCACATATAGCACCAAAAAGGCCGCTGAAAACACAAGCGCGGTCATCATCAACTTTTTGTGCAGGTCAATCTTGCCTTGTTTGATGGCCAACAGGGCAAACACCAACAATACCGCCGTTAATCCGTTGAGGGTGGCGTATATACCCGGCAAAAAGCTAAGGTCGTATCCCTCAATCTTCACAAAAAAGAGGGCAGCCACAGCAAGCGGAACAGCTACCGAAAGGGTAACAATCAGCGCCTTGTAAGGCATGGGTTGTTGCGCAGTTAGCTTGCTCATGCCTCCTTAAGTTGCTTGATGAGGATTTTAATATCGTTGATCAGTCTTCGCATTTCAATCAATTGGGTTCCGTCGTAATACCCACGGATATGACCTTTGGTATCAATCAGCACAAACATTTCGGAGTGCAGAAAACCACCGGGGGCCAGTGCGTCCTCTTGCGCAGGCAGCATATAACCCTCAACACCAAGACGGTAAATTTGTTCTTTGTCGCCGGTCAAAAAAGTCCAGCGGTCAAAATCGGCATCGTGTTTTTCGCCGTAGGCCAGCAACACTGAGGGCGTATCGTACACCGGATTCACGGTGTGCGAAACCAATTTTACCATGTGGAAGTGTGGCTCGTCCAGCTGCAGTTGCAACTCAGACATGTTTCTGCTCATGGCCGGGCAAATGGTGGGGCAGGTTGAGAAAAAGAAATCTGCCACTACAATCTTACCATCCATGATGGCTTCCGTTACCGTGTCACCGAACTGATTTACCAGTCGGAAAGAGGGAATGCTGTGGTAGAGCGTATCTACAGAGCCGTCGCTTTGCACGATTGCCTCGCGCGGACCGAAGTAATCGAGATCAATAAAGCGGTGCTCTCCGCGAGAAATCAGATAAAACGTGATGATTGGCCCCAAAAGGAGCACAAACAGCCCGAGGTATTTAACAGGCTTCGAAACTGGCTTCATTCCGGGTTGATCAGAAATAGTTGTTCCAGATTTCGTTCAGCTTGTTCGACTCGGTGATGCAGATGTAAAGGAGGTATAGAATGAACAGCGCGTACGGAAGAATGATGGTATAGCGCAGTGATTTGCGTTCATCGCCAAGGTGCATAAACACTGCCACAATGTATCCGGCTTTTATCAGCGTCATTACGATAAAGCTCCACTTTACTACGGGCCACAAATCTGTTCCCTGTTTGATGAAGATTCCAAGTGCTACCTCAATAATCGTTACAACCGTAAGGAGGATAGTAACAAACACAATTTTCTTGCGCACGGCCACACCGGCCTCTTCACTGTGAAGCGCTTTAACAGGGTATTGGTCGTTTACGAGCAGATCGTCTCTTTCCATGGTAATCGGCTTATATGAGGTAGAAGAATGTGAACACAAATACCCACACGAGGTCAACAAAGTGCCAGTAAAGACCGGTTTTTTCAACCATTTCGTAGTGGCCCAATCGGTCGAATTTACCTCTTACGACCATGAGGAAAATAATGATGTTTATCACCACACCACTGAATACGTGGAAACCGTGAAATCCTGTGATGAAGAAGAAAAAGTTGGCATACTGCGGCGGGCCGTATTCGTTTTGAATCATATTGGCTCCTTGTACGTGGTTGATTTTATTGCCGTAAACCTGAATGGCTTCGGAGCCGCTAATCAAGCGCTCATTCTCCGTGCCTTTGTTGAAAATCAACCCGAAATCGGCAACAGTGGTAATGTCTTTTACACCTGAAACATCCTGTGTGAGCCAGGCTTGTTCACCATCGGCAGTAACAATGTAGCCGGCAGATCCGTGGATAAAGTGAGCCCACTCCCAGGCCTGTGAGCCTACAAAGAAGAAACCTCCCACGATGGTCCAGGCCAGCCATTTGATAACTCCTTTTTTGTCGAGACGATGACCGGCCTCTACTGCGAGCACCATGGTTACCGAACTCACAATCAGAATAAAGGTCATCATCGCCACGTAAATCAGCGGTAGATGCGTATCGCCCATCAAAGGAAAAGCGTGGAAAACCTCTTCACCGATGGGCCACTGACCGGTGTAGGAATGGCGCACAAAACCGTACGCTGCCAACAACCCCGAAAAGGTGAGGGCATCCGACACCAAAAAGAACCACATCATCATTTTGCCGTAGCTCACGCTGAATGGTGAACGACCTCCACCCCAGAGGACTTTGGGGTCAATGGCTTTAGCTGCTTCTCCTGCCATGCGAAAAAATTTTGTGCAAGTTTAGTGAATAAATAACAAAAACAAGAACAAATACACCCACAAGATGTCCAGAAAGTGCCAGTAGGTGGCTCCCTGCCTTACCCCCAGATTGCTGGCTCCGGCGATGGGCTTCAAAAAGCTCTTCACCACCAGGAAAACAAGGAAGATCAAGCCTCCTGCCAGGTGTGCAAGGTGCAACCCTGAAAGGGCGTAAATAAAGGAACTTGCTGTGTTGCTTTTGCTCATTACACGCTCATTGAGTGCTTCAGCGCGTGAGTGATCGTCGGGAAAATAGTACTT
>SKUL01000103.1 GCA_007129985.1 Flavobacteriales bacterium | reverse complement strand
TCGGCGGCCTGTCGGTCAGATTTCATTTTCTGTCGCGCGCCTTCAAGTGTAAAACCGCGCTCTTTCACCAGGTGGTAAATCAGTTCGAGCTCGGCAATATCGGCGGTGGTAAAAAGTCTGTTGCCCTTCTTGTTTTTGGTTGGCTGCAAACCGAACTCCTTCTCCCAAAACCTAATAAGCGAGGCATTCACCCCCATCCTGTCGGCCACTTCGCCAATAGAATAATAGAGCTTGGTATCTGAAAACTCAGGGATAGACATGAATTAGTCGAAAGACTGGTTGGCGTGAGCAGACATCTCAATCATCCGATCGTACTCCTCAGGAGAGAGGTCGTTGAAGAAAAAGTTAATCGGGTTGATTTTCTTGCCGTCTTTAATCACTTCGTAGTGGAGGTGCGGCGCGCTAGAGGTTCCGGTGTTCCCAACCAGTCCGATAACCTCTCCCCGCTTCACTTTTTGGCCTTTGCGCACATTCAGCTTGCTCATGTGGGCGTAGAGCGTTTCGTATCCGAATCCGTGGTCAATCACCACATATCGTCCGTAACCACGTGAATTACGGATATTGGCTTCTTTCACAACGCCATCGCCGGTAGCGTAGATTTCGGTGCCAATCGGAGCTGAAAAGTCCATACCCCAGTGCATTTTCCAAACCTTGTACAAGGGGTGAATGCGGTTACCAAAGCCCGAAGCCATTCGCTTCAACTCTTTGTTGTTCACCGGTTGTATGGCCGGAATGGAAGCAAGGAGCAATTCCTTGTTTTTGGCGAGGTCAATCACCTCATCAAAGGACTTTGACTGGATGTACAAACGCTTTTCGAGCCTATCCAACTGATATCGTGTGTCAATCACCAAATCGCTCATATTGTAGCCCTCAAGGTGCTGGTAGCGATTGATACCTCCTACGCCCATATTCCTCACGTTCTGAGAAATGGGCTCAGCTTCAAAAATGGTCCGGTAGATGTTGTCGTCGCGGTTCTCAATATCGGCAAGCACACGCTCCACTTTGCTAAGGTCTTTGTTCAGCAATTCATACTGGCTGCGCAAAAAGGCATTCTCACGCCGAAGCATTTTTTCCTTCGGAGAATCGAAAAATGTGTACGACACCAACAAAATCACCGCTGCAAAGAAGAGACCCAGAACCATGTATGAGCCAAGCATTCGGAGCCTGTCTCGCATGGTTACCTCAACCTTCTCGTAATTTAAGGTACTGGGGTTATACTTGTAACGAACTTTTGACATTCAGGGAGATTAGTGGCATTACCGCCGTGCGGCTTATGGCCGCAAAAGTAAAAATAATCTAATTTTGCTGCCCCTCCTTTTAGACGGCCTTAACGATTCTTTAGAAATAACCCGCTCTGCAACAGATGAAAGTTCGCGATATCCGCCAGAAATTCCTCGACTTTTTCGCTTCCAAAGGCCACGCCATTGTGCCTTCGGCTCCCATGGTCATTCAAAATGACCCTACTTTGATGTTCACCAACGCGGGCATGAACCCCTTCAAAGACATCTTTTTGGGCAACGAGCCGGCCAGGCACCCACGGGTAGCGGATACCCAAAAATGCCTGCGCGTATCGGGAAAACACAACGACCTGGAGGAAGTGGGCGTGGATACCTACCACCACACCATGTTCGAAATGCTCGGAAACTGGTCATTTGGAGACTACTACAAAGACGAAGCAATTACCTGGGCATGGGAGCTCCTGACAGTAGTGTACGGCATTGACCCAAATCTCCTCTACGTTACGGTATTTGAAGGCGATGAATCCGAAAAACTTCCGGCTGACGATGAAGCCAGAAAGCTTTGGGAGCGCTTTGTGGATTCCTCACGCATCCTTCCGGGAAACAAAAAAGACAATTTTTGGGAAATGGGCGAAACAGGGCCCTGCGGACCATGCTCAGAAATCCACATTGACCTGCGAACCGAAGCGGAGCGAAAAAACACCCCGGGGGCTGAGTTGGTGAACCACGACCATCCGCAGGTAGTAGAAGTTTGGAACCTGGTTTTTATGGAGATGAATCGCAAAGCCGATGGTTCTTTGCATCCGCTGCCCAAGAGACACATTGACACGGGCATGGGACTCGAACGCCTCGCCATGGCTTTGCAGGGCAAAACCAGCAACTACGACACCGACGTTTTTCAACCCTTGATTCGCGCCACAGAAAAGCAGTGCAGAATGAGCTATGGTGCTTCAGACAGCAAGCAAGACGTGGCATTCAGGGTGGTGAGCGACCATATTCGGGCCATTGCCTTTGCCATTGCCGACGGTCAACTTCCTTCCAATACAGGGGCCGGTTATGTTATCCGACGAATCCTGCGAAGGGCGGTGCGCTATGCCTTCTCCTTCCTCAATCTGCGCGAGCCCTTTTTGCACAAGCTGGTAGAAGTACTTGAAGGTGAAATGGGTGATGCTTTCCCGGAGCTGAAAGCCCAGAGAAATCTCATTGAAAACGTGATGCGCGAGGAGGAAGAAACCTTTTTGCGCACGCTCGAAAAGGGAATCTCTCGCATCGAGGAACTTATTCAAAACGGAAAAAACAAGGAACTGGACGGAGAGACAGCCTTTGAACTGTACGATACCTTCGGCTTTCCGATTGACCTCACAGCCCTGATTCTGTCAGAAGCGGGTTGGACGGTAAACATGGAGGGCTTTGAGGCCGCACTCAACCGCCAGAAAGAGCGCTCAAGAGCCGCCACCGCAATTGAAACCGCAGACTGGGTATTGGTTTCCGACAACCCTGAGGTGGAATTTGTAGGATACGACAACCTCTCCACCGAAGTGCATATTACACGCTACCGCGAGGTTACGGTGAAGAAAAAGAAGCAGTACCAGCTTGTGCTGAACCGCACTCCGTTTTACCCCGAGGGCGGCGGGCAGGTAGGCGATACAGGCAGAATTGAGAACGCTGCCGAGCGCATTGAAATTCTGGACACCCGTCGCGAAAACAACCTCATCGTGCACTTTGCCGACAAACTACCCAAGGACCCAGCGGCTGCTTTTACGGCTTATGTTGACGCCCAAAAGCGCGGCACTACCGCAGCCAACCACAGCGCCACTCACTTGCTGCACCACGCATTGCGGGAGGTGTTGGGCACCCACGTGCAACAAAAAGGCTCCTTGGTTCATCCCGACTACCTGCGATTCGACTTTTCGCATTTCAGCAAGGTAAGCGTGGAGGAGCTGGAGCGCATTGAAGACATGGTAAACAGCGCCATTGAGAGCAACCTGCCGCTTCAGGAATATCGTGACATTCCACAGGAGGAGGCGCTCAAGCGCGGCGCGATGGCACTATTTGGCGAAAAATACGGCGACACGGTACGGATGATTGAATTCGGCGAGTCGCGCGAGTTATGCGGAGGCTGCCATGTACCCGGCACGGGAAACATCGGTCTGTTCAAGATTGTGAGTGAATCGGGCATTGCAGCCGGAATTCGCAGGGTTGAGGCGCTCACCGGAGCTGCTGCGCGTAATCATGTTAAGCAGGAAATGGAACTGCTCAACAAAGTGCGTGAAACCCTCAAGAATTTCAACGACCCGCTCAAGAGCATCACCGGTTTGCAGGAGCAGAATACGAAGCTCCAAAAGGAGGTGGAAAAAGCGCGCAGAGCCGGGGCGGCCAACCTGAAAGACGAGTTGAAGCAAAAGCTTGAAAATGTAGGCGGCGTATTATTCGCCGCACAAAAAGCCGATTTAGATGCCGGTGCCGCAAAGGACCTGTGTTTTCAGCTCCGAAATGAGGTGCCTCAGCTTTTTCTGGTTCTCGCCTCCGAGAATGACGGCAAAGCGGTGCTTTCATTGGTACTGGGAGACGAAGCAGTGAACGCCGGATTCAACGCAGGAAAGATTATTCGCGAAATTGCCACGCACATTCAGGGTGGCGGCGGCGGACAAGCCTTCTTTGCTACAGCAGGTGGAAAAAACACGGGCGGCATCGAAGCTGCGCTTCGTGCCGCCCGTCAAATCGTTGAGAGCGCTTAGGCCAGTTGCGCCGAAGCAACTTCTTTGTTGCCCTCGGTGGCTGACTTTCCATACACCGGACCGTAGTACTTCTCTTCGTAAGAGAGACCCAGATTCAAGATATAGAAGCCATTGAACAGGATTACCAGTACGTAATCCACAATGTTCCGCTTACCAAAACAGTGGCAAAGCTCAATGTACAGCTTCATCATGAAGTAAATGTTGTACACCGGAATCAGCAAGTAAAACATGTGCTGCCATGGACGGCCCAATAACTTCAGGAAGATTGCCACGTTCCACACGGGAACCAGACAAGCATATCCAGGGAGGTTTGCTTTTTCATAGAGTCTCCACTGAGCAACAACCGCAATAAAGGCCAACACAGCCAGCGTGATAAACAGTCCGTCGCCCATAAATGCATAAAGCGACTGGTATATTCCGGCAAAGAATTCAACTAGTCCATTCATCTTTTCCATAGCTCTAATTTTTTTCTGTTTGTTTACAAGCCGCTTTCAATGTTGTTTTCAAGTCGGCTTCTGTGGTATAGACGGGAGGCATATCAAATGGTTGCCTTTTCACTTTCGCATCACAACTGCCAAAAAACTGAAAACAAACCGTTCCCTGCGGGAATCGCCCGCACCCTCCCTTTTCGAGTACGGATGAGAAAAAATGAAAGAGTCAAGTTTTCGGACTGTGAATAAATCAACATCAACTGTTTGAAAATTCGTGCATTGTTCATGTCGAACACAGCACCCACAGTTGTACTTTGCACCTTGGCTTTATACGCCTTCTTTTGAGCTTAGCAAGCTACATATCAATCCTTTTGCTGTTGCTTTGCCTTGGACAGACAGGTTATTCGCAACAAGTAACCGTGGTAAATCACTATCACGGC
>SKUL01000378.1 GCA_007129985.1 Flavobacteriales bacterium | reverse complement strand
CCGAGGTGCGCACAGGTGCCCGTGCTGCCCGTGCTTATCAACGCATCAACGCGCTGATGGCCGAAGTCATTCACAACAACACTTTTGGGGATGACGCCTTTGAGTACGATTTTCTTCACGATGGGGTACACGCCGTTGTACGTATGACTCCCACAGACCGCAACATGGCTGAACACGTCAGTCACATGGAGCTTTTTTTCGCCGATGATTACCGCGTACGCGAAATGAGGATGACGGCTGCCAATGGCGATTTTACGGTGTATCGCTTTTCCAATCAGGTTTACAACCAGCCTGTTTCGGCGGAAGTGTTTAAGCCTGAACCTTTGCGATAGGTCCTGATATTCGCGGAAAGCCTGACTTGCTTTTCACCTTCACCAATTTTTTTGATGATAAAGAAATCTAACTTTGAAGGCGGGGTCTACCTTGCGCACTTCGCGCCTTCTTTGCGGCCCGACGTATGTCGGGATTGCGGTAAAAAAGGCTTAACCGCAATGAGCGCTAAGAGATTGAATAACAGTTGTAACGCTTAAACTCATTTTGACAGGACAACAACTTTAAATCTCTCGAAAAGGGAACAGTGAGGAAATATCTCACAACCAAAACGAGAGTCTTCAACACATTGATGGCTTCTGTGTTGCTATTCTAAATGTGTTTGAACACGAGCTGAGCACTCTTTCTATTGCATAACTTAGGTTCAATACCGTACCTTTACCGCTTTACTTTAGCCGTGTTGTTGAACGACCTATACGAATTGCACAAAGTAGATGTGGACGCCGAATCTCCGGGCCACATTGCCATTTTTGGCCTGAACGCTGCCCACGATATTTTTGGCGGCCATTTTCCCGGCTCGCCCATTTTGCCGGGTGTTTGCCACATGCAGATGGTGGTGGACGCCGTTTCGGCCATTACCGGCAGAGACCTGCGCGTACACGAAGGAACCGACCTGAAGTTTACCGCTGTGGTTGACCCTCGTCAGGGAACCGAACTGGAGGTAAAAGTGCAAACCGAAACCCTTGAAGACGGAACGGTGAAAGTGATAAGCAGCACGTGGTTCAACGGCGATGTGTGCTTCAAGTTCAAAGGTCTGCTGAAGGAATGACCTCTGAGCTGGATAGCATGTTGCGGGCAGCTGACTGCTGCATCGTGGTTCCAACGTACAACAACGCCCCCTTTTTACCGGCTCTGCTGGAGCGACTTGCCGCCGAAACCCACCGCGTGGTGATTGTAAACGACGGCTCGACTGACGATACCCGCCAGCTTCTTGAGTCCTACGAGAATACCTTTTTGGTGCTGCACCACGACCAAAACAAAGGCAAGGGCATGGCGCTGCGAAACGCCTTTCGGGCGGCGTGGCAAGCCGGCTATCACCACGCCATTACCATAGACTCCGACGGACAGCATCTCACGGAAGACCTACCCAAATTTCTGGAGGAAGTGACGCGGCACCCCGGAAGCATGATTGTGGGAGCGCGCAATATGGATCAGGAAGGCGTACCCGGAAAAAGCAGTTTTGGAAACCGCTTTTCCAATTTCTGGTTTTATGTGGAAACCTTTCAAAAACTGCCCGATACGCAATCAGGCTATCGCTTGTATCCGCTGGAACCCATCAGTCGCATGCGCTTTCACACCCGCAAATACGAGTTTGAGATAGAGGTGCTGGTTCGATTGGCGTGGAGAGGTGTTCGAATTGTGTCGGTGCCGGTTTCGGTGATTTACCACACGGATGGCTCACGCATCACTCACTTCAGGCCGTTTCACGATTTTGCCCGCATCAGCGTATTGAATACCGTGTTGGTACTGCTGGCGTTTTTCTACCATCATCCGCGCTCTTTTTTTCGCTCCCTGAACTGGACGAACATCAAGGCTTTTCTCAACAAAAACCTCCTGAAAACCGAAGCCAGCAACGCCAAACTGGCCGCCGAAGTGGGCTTTGGGGTGTTTATGGGGATTTTCCCCATCTGGGGATACCAGATGCTCGCAGCGGCTTTTGTGGCCCACCTGATTCGCTTCAACAAGGTGGTGGTGCTGTTGGCATCCAACATCAGCATTCCGCCTATGATACCATTTATCATTTACGGAAGCTACATGATGGGCGGCTGGGTGATTGACACCTCGGAGCGGCCTTTGCAGTTCTCCACGGAAATCAGCGTGGCAGACATCGGTATTCATTTCACTCAGTACCTCCTGGGAGCGGTTATGCTCTCGTTTGCTGCGGGAATAGGAGTAGGCTTGCTCTTGTATCTGCTCTTTTTGCTCTTTCGCAAAGAACCCCTCAAAAGCTGATGGATGGGAGCCTTGTTCACAGCCATATACCGCTTTTTTCGCGCACGCAGATGGTTGCTGGCCTTGCTGCTGCTGGCATGGGCGGGTGCTGCGCTGTGGAGCATTCAGCGAATTTCTTTCTCTGAGGATGTAACCGACCTTCTCCCCGCCGACCAGCGCGCGCAAAGTGTACTAAAGTCATTGGATGCCTCCGTGTTTTCAGACAGGGTGGTACTTCACCTCATGGCCGATTCTGCGGCTGAAATGCACCTCGCCGACGTAGCCGAAGAGCTGCTCGTTTGGCTCGAACCACTTCAGCCTCAATTGCTGAAATCTGAGCCGATGCGGGTGGATGAAGGCGATGCCGGACGGCTGTACGAGCTAATTATGGATCAATTGCCCTACCTGCTCACGGATGAAGATTACGCCTACCTCGATTCATTGCAACATCCCGATGCTATTCGCAATCAGGCGCGTGCAAATCATCGCCAAATCACCTCCCACGCAGGTTTTCTGACCTCGCGCTTTGTGGTGGCCGACCCCCTGGGACTTGGGCTTCGGGTGCTGAGCAGGCTCAACCAATTCAACCTGGACGAACAATTGGAGCTGGTGGATGGCTTTTTGATGTCGCCCGACGAGCGCCACCTCGTGCTTTTTGCCCAACCTGCTTTTCCGGCCAACGACTCGCAACTCAATACGGCGCTGTATGACTCGCTGCGGGTGGCAGCGGAAAAGACGAAAGAGCTGACCAACGGCACAGTAGCGCTCGAAATGTTTGGCGCGCCTCTCGCGGCTTCGGTGAATGCGGCACAAATCAAGCGTGATATTTACTTCACGGTTTCGCTGGCGGCCGTGGCGCTCCTCCTGGTGATTTTTCTGTTTTACAGAAGTATTCGCGTGTTTGCGTTGATTCTGATTCCCTCCCTGGTTGGGGGAGCAACTGCGCTGGCGGTTTTTGCGTGGCTAGGTATGTCGGTTTCGCTGATAGCGGTGGGAATTGGCTCAATTTTGCTGGGAATCAGCGTGGATTATGCCTTGCACGTTTTCACACATTATAGGTCAAAAGGCAGGGTGGCAGAGACCATTCACGACCTTGCAGAGCCCACGCTGCTTAGTTCGGTGACCACTGCAGCGGCTTTCTTTACCCTGCTCACGCTGCACGCTCCCGCCATGAAAAACCTCGGCATTTTTGCAGCGGTAAGTGTGCTTGTAGGCGCTGCAACGGCTTTGTTGCTCCTGCCACATTTTTTGTCGCAGGGCATGCAACTGCACGAATCCCGTCGCAACAGCATCATTGACCGGCTCAACCGTTTGCGTCCCGATAAGAACCGCTGGGTGGTACTCGGCGTACTGTTGCTCACAGGGGTGTTTTACTTTTTGCCCGGCGAAGTAGGTTTTGAGGGCGACCTCCTGAAAATGAACTACAACACGCCCGAGCTTGAGCGTGCGGAGCAAAATTTGAATCGCGTGAGCACGGCTTCGCTCAAAAACGTGTTGCTTGTATCCGAAGGTGAAAACTGGCAGCAAGCCCTCGAAACTTCATCAGCACTTCAGGAAAAGCTGAAAGGCGAAAGCCCCAAAGGAAGCCTACAGGCCCTCGCATCTTTTGTATCTATTGTCCCCACCTTGAAGGAAGCCAACAGACGCAAAGCTCTTTGGGATGCCCGCATGAGCCCGGAACACATCGAGTTTCTTGCGCAAGAAATGAACAGCGCCGGTATTGAATCGGGAATGCGCGATGGTGCCTACGACGCCTTTTTCCGGCGTGCCAGAGATACCTATTACCCGCCGGATTATTCAGAATGGGCCGACATTCCGCTGTTTCGGCATTTTGTGCATCGCGATGGTGAGCGCGTGCAGTTGGTAACCGTGGTTCGCACCGAACAGGAATGGCGGCAGCAAATTACCCGACTTGCAGCGGGAGTGAGCGGTGTGATGGTGCTCGATAAACAGCACATCACCAACGAAATCATTGCCTTTGTGTCGCAGGATTTTGAGCGGCTGGTACAGTGGTCGCTGTTGATTGTTTTTCTGGTTCTGCTCATCGCCTACGGCAGAATAGAAGTGGCGCTTTTTACCTTTCTGCCCATGATGATTGCGTGGACGTGGACACTCGGTCTCATGAAGCTTTTTGGGCTGCAATTCAACATATTCAACATCATCATCTCCACCTTTATCTTCGGATTGGGCATTGATTACAGCATCTTCATTTCGCGGAGCATGATGCAGCATTTCAAGTATGGTCGTGATGAACTCGTTTCCTACAAGAACTCCATTTTCATGTCGGCCTTTACAACCACCGTGGGCGTGGGCGTGCTGATTTTCGCCCAACACCCTGCCTTGCGTTCCATTGCGGGAATGTCGCTGGTCGGAATCGGAAGCATGGTGTTGATTGCCTACACATTGCAGCCCATGCTTTTCCGCTGGGCCATGATTGACCGGAAGGAACGCGGACTGGTGCCCGTCAACATCATCAACCTGGTACTGGGTGTGTTCTCGCTCACCTACTTTTTTGTGGGATGCCTCGTGCTCAACGTGGTGATGCTCTTTCTGCTGCTGATTCCCGTTGGAAATGAGCGCAAACGGCGTTTCTTCCGCGGTTTGAT
>SKUL01000038.1 GCA_007129985.1 Flavobacteriales bacterium | reverse complement strand
TCGCTCACTGTTACTTTCACCCTCGACGAGTCAGTTGGAATACAAGTAATAGATCAGGGGACCGTTGTAAAGCTTTATCCCAACCCTGCCAGAGAAATGGTTTTCTTAGAAATCGAATGGAACCGTCGCGAACAACTGGTGTACGTAGAAGTGTTTGGTACAGACGGCAAGCTCTGGTTGCGTAAAGACATTGCCTCGGGCGGAGAACAGGCACTGCTCACCACACTTGATATCGGGCACCTACCCTCCGGCATGTACCTGGTTACCACCAGAAATCAGTCATTTTCGAACACCCAAAAACTCATACGGCATTGAGAAGAAATCTACGATGGTCTGCTATTTGCGTAATGAGCAGCCTAACGTAACATTCAATCTAAAAACCCATCATCATGAAACATTTTGCATTGATTCTGGGCCTTGTTCTGGCCGCATCTTTCTCGCACGCTCAATCAGGTCATTTTCAGGTTCCCAACGTAAAAGTGAAAGACCTCAAGGGAAACTGGATCAACACATCGAACTTTGACAACGAAGGCAAGCCCATGATCATCAACTTTTGGGCTACATGGTGCATGCCTTGCAAAAGAGAGCTCAACAACATTGCTGAGGTTTATCCTGACTGGGTAGATGAAACCGGCGTGAAACTCATTGCTATCTCCATTGATGACGCGCGGAGCGAATCCCGCGTAATACCTTACGTAAACGGCGCCGACTGGGATTACGAAGTGTACATTGACTCGAACGCTGATTTCAAGCGGGCCATGAACGTAAACAATGTGCCCCACACTTTTTTGGTGGATGCATCGGGAAATGTAGTGTGGCAACACAACAACTACGCCCCAGGCGATGAAGACAAACTCTACAAGGAGATAAAAGCATTGGTAGGCATGCGTTAAAGCCCACCTTTTGAACCAACCTGTTTAACACATAATCCATGAAAAAACTCCTGTTGGCAACAGGAATGCTGGTGGTTTTTTTTCTGCCCAAAGCGCAGGCTCAGGACAACAAAAAACCCGATCTCGGCTCCATACACGGCAACATTCAGCTGGATGGTCAGTACTACCGCGAGGACAGTTTAATCAATGCAATTCCCCCTCCCGAGCAGGTGGGACTGATGGGCTTTGCCAACCTCATTTACACCCGTGGAAACCTTACCGCAGGGGTGCGATTTGAAACCTATACCCCCGCCTTACTTGGGTATCCCGCCAGCCCTGACCTTCCTTGGACGGGTTCCGGAATTGGTTATCGTTTTGCGCAGTACAGCACGGATATGTTCGATGTAACCATCGGTAACTTCTACGAGCAATTCGGTACCGGTATGATATTGCGCGCCTTTGAAGAAAGAGGGCTTGGAGTGGACAATGCCATTGATGGATTTCGACTCAAGGTTACACCTCATCGCGCTGTAACCATAACCGGCCTCTATGGTAAGCAGCGAAGGCACTTCGACAACGGTTTCACCAAAGGCGCCGGTATTGTGCGCGGAATCAACGCCGATGTGAATCTTACGGCCATCTTCGATACAGCCGGAGTTGCCAAAACCCGCTTTTTTGTGGGTGGTAGCTTTGTGAGCAAATACCAGGAAGACCGAAACCCGCTGTTTAACTACCCCGAAAATGTAGGTGCGTGGGCAGCGCGTGCCAGCGTATTGCGCGGTGGCTTCGCGCTACGTGCAGAATACGTTTACAAAGACAATGACCCCAGCCGGCAAAACTCATTGATTGTTCCCGACGATGACATTGCTCCGGGACTTGGATTGTACAAACCCGGACAGGGTATTGACATCAATATGAGTTATTCAACCAAGGGATTCGGTGCTTCGCTTACGGCGAAATCGCTGGATAACATGTCCTTCCAAAGCGACCGTAACGCCGGGCCCTTCGACCTCAACATCAACTACATACCGGCCACTACGGTTCAACACACCTACAACCTGCCTGCCACCCTGTACCCCTACGCAACGCAACCCAACGGCGAGGTTGCTTTTATGGGAGAGCTCTTCTACACCATTAAGCGTGGTTCCAAACTGGGCGGTAAATACGGAACCAAGATTGAGGTGAACTACGCAGTGGCTATGTCGCCAGACACTACGTTACTCAACGACATGGACGGGCGGCGCTTCGGCTACGAAACCCGCCTTTTTGCCATTGGTGACGATATGTACTTTCAGGATTTCAACATCTCCATTGCCCGCAAGTTAAGCCGAAAAGTAAAAGCCAAGTACATGTACATCAATCTGGTGTACAACAACGATATTATTCAGGGCGCATTTGATTACCGCGGCGAAAAAGTGAGCGGAACGGTGTACTCCGACATTCACCTGGTGGATATGGACTTCCGCATCAAGAGCAACAACCTGCGAATTGAATTGCAACACCTCCGAACCAACCAGCATCTTGGCAGTTGGGCAACCGTACTGGCTGAATACACGATATCACCCAGTTGGTTCTTTACCGTGATGAACCAGTGGAACTACGGAAACAAGAATTCCGATGAGCGCTTTCACTTTCCATTTGTAGCTGCGGGTTACATCACAGGCGGAAGCCGCATAATGGTAAGCTACGGAAGGCAACGGGCGGGTGTATTTTGTGTAGGAGGCATCTGTAGAACGGTACCAGCGTCAAATGGATTGACGGTACAATTCACCAGTACTTTTTAACTTTGTAGTGATGAAGCGGATTTTATGGACCATAGCCTTGGCTTTTACCGTATTTGCCTGTGATAAGGTGGAAGACCCTTTTACCGGGAATGATGGCCCAGGTGGCGGTGGCGGTGTCTCGGGTGAGCGCGTGGTGCTGCTCGAAAAACTCACCGGTTTTCGCTGTACCAACTGCCCACAGGCCAACTCTGTAGCCAACAATCTGAAAAATGTATTTGGCGACCAGCTTGTGGTTGTTGGTGTGCATGCCTCTCTTCAGTTTGCGTTTCCTACCGGGGCCACCCCCAACGACCCCTATCACACTGACTTCCGTACGACCGCTGGTGAAGCCTATTACAGTTTTTGGGGGGACCCTTCTCTACCGGTCGGTTTCGTGAATCGCAGCTTTTTTGACGGGCAGCAAACCATTCCATCTGAAGCGTGGGCAGAGCAAATCAGCACCCTGCTGGCAACTTCACCGGAAGCCGACGTGTTTATCGAGAACCTCAACTACGACCAGGGAAGCCGCAGCCTGAGCTTTGACGTTTCCATGAATGTGCTGGAAGAAATGGAAGCGGGCGAATATTTTATGACCGCCTACCTTGTGGAGGATAGCATCTACGACTGGCAGACGAACAACAACGTGGACGTAGAAAACTACTTGCACCGCAACGTGCTTCGCGACAATATCAACGGCACCTGGGGTGCGTTGGCATTCTCAAGTGGAAATGCCGGTCAGCAGAACACATTGAGCTATCAATACACACTGGACCCGGCATGGAAAGAGCAGCACTGCGAACTGGTGGTGTACCTCTATCACGCGGAAACCCGCGAAATTGTTCAAGCGGCTCATTCGTGGGTGATGAACCCCTAAGTGATCTGCTTGTTGCATTAAATAACGCTGCCCTTAATGGGCGTATAACTTATCCATCATGACACGTACTTACACCGCAATTTTAAGCTTCACC
Organism: Flavobacteriales bacterium; assembly: GCA_007129985.1. Taxonomy (GTDB): domain Bacteria; phylum Bacteroidota; class Bacteroidia; order Flavobacteriales_D; family SKUL01; genus SKUL01. The sequence continues at coordinate 1,333 of SKUL01000038.1, read as the reverse complement.
CTGAGTATGGTATTTACTGCTACCAGCGCCCAAAAGTCAGATGACTCATGGCGCATTGGTTTATCTGCCGGAATGAATACCAGTGCATTGCTCGGTGACCCCCAAGGTAGTTTTCAAAAGATTGGCGTGACCGCCGGAGTGATTGCTTACAAACCCATGGGAGAAAAAAGCTCTTTTGAAACAGGTCTTTATTTCTTCCAAAAAGGTTTGCGGATTCAGCCCAACCTCGACCTTAACATCTTCAGTGATTACAGACTTTCGCTCAACTACCTGGACTTACCCCTTCTCTACATTTACCGCATTTCGCGGCTCGAAGTGGAAGTGGGACCCTCGCTGGGCGTTTTGATTACACAAAATGAGGAAGACCTCGAAGCACAAACTTCTCAGTCGCCCGGGTTCAATGTGCTCGAAGTAGCCGCAAATGCAGGTGTGCGCTGGCGGGCCGCTGATAATTTCAGGCTTGGTTTGCGGTACCACCTTGCTCTCTTACCATCGCAGTCTCTCACCGCCGGTGGCATTTCCACGCTCCGCGGCCGACACAACCACGCCATCGTGCTCTACGGAACATTTTTGTTCTAGGCAATTTTTGGGAACATTCCTTCGTTGGATGCATGTGTCCTGCTCAACGACGCTTCTGTTAAATTGGTCTAAAAGCAGGACGACCAACCCCGGATTTCGCACAGAATTCCTAACTTCATCATCCAAAACAACCTCAAAACCCTACCATCATGCTGGAATTGAGTAAGAAAATCCTTTCTAAAGTGAGTTTCGACCGAAAGTTATTTCGCAAGGAGCTCCGCAAAGCTGTAACCTGGGTGAATAAGGAAGAGTTGATTCTTCTTAGGGCGTGGTGTCTGGCCACTTTTGGCCACATCTACGCTGAGATTATCCTGGAGGTGTTCGACCACCAGGTTGGGGCCGCAGTTTAATGCGCCCTGTAATGACGTCCTGACTAAAACAACCTGCCCTGATCAGCAGGTAAATCTTGATTGAAATGTGCAAACGCCGCCGGAGTAGCTTGTCTGCCGCGCGGCGTTCTGCTTAAATAGCCCTCCTGTATTAAAAATGGCTCGTACACCTCTTCAATGGTACCCGGGTCTTCACCCACGGCCGTGGCAATGGTGGTTAAGCCCACCGGGCCACCGCCAAATTTCTCAATAATGGCCCTGAGAATACGGTTGTCCATGTCGTCAAGGCCCCGCTGATCAACATTCAAGGCATTGAGAGCATGGCGCGCAATCTTGGTTTCAATGGTGCCGTCTCCTTTGATTTGGGCAAAATCACGTACCCTGCGCAACAAAGCATTGGCGATTCGCGGCGTACCACGGCTGCG
>SKUL01000135.1 GCA_007129985.1 Flavobacteriales bacterium | reverse complement strand
TTACCCGCCGCGTCGAGCAACATAAGCTTGCCGCCAAGTGATCCGTTACCGCGTTCGTCTTTTTTCAGGTGGGTGTAAAGTGAGCCCCAGGTGCCTAAATCGCTCCAGCCAAAATCACTGAGAACCACGTTTACATTTTCCGCTTTTTCGAGCACGCCGTAATCAATGGAGATGTTTTCGCAAACGGTGTACAGTTTTTCCATGCGCGAGGCCTCTTCATCGGTGTTGATGGAGGGGGCGGCTTCGTTGAACAACTCGCTCAGTTCGCTCAGGTGTGTTTGCATGGCCTCCTCAATGGCCTTCAGGCTCCAGATAAAAATCCCTGAATTCCAGTAAAAATCACCGCTTTTCAAAAACTGTTTGGCGATGTCCAGATCTGGTTTTTCGGTGAAGGTTTTCACTTTGCGCACGCGGCTGTCGGGGTGGGCGTCTTCGTCAATAAACTGAATGTAGCCGTAGCCTGTGTCGGGTCTTGATGGTTTGATGCCCAGCGTGATGAGGTTGTTGTTGTTCGCGCAAAAGTCTAGCGCCAGCAAAATGGTTTCAGTGAAATCTTCCTCGCGTGTAATGAGGTGGTCAGAAGGTGCTACCACAATGCGGGCTTCGGGGTTTCGCGCTGCGATTTTCAGATTGGCGTAGGCAATGCACGGAGCAGTATTTCGGCGCATGGGCTCAAGGATGAGTTGCTCCTTGTGCAGGTTCGGTAGCTGTTCCAACACCAGATCGGCGTATTCGCGGTTGGTAACCACCATGATGTTTTCGGGTGGGCACACGCGCAAAAAACGCTGGTAGGTCATTTGAATCAGTGTTTGGCCAAGCCCGAGAATGTCAAGAAACTGCTTGGGAAAAGCAGTGCGGCTCATGGGCCAGAACCTGCTGCCGATACCACCGGCCATAATGACGCAGTAGTTGTTGGGGTGTACCTCTTTATTGTTGATTTCCATGTTGAAGGAAGTGCAGTTGGAGTAGTGAGTTGTGTACGGTTTCTGCCAAATGACTTTGGGTGCGCAAAGGTAAAAGATTTAGCTCATTTTCCGTGCAGCGGAACCACCTCGGCAATGCCACTTATCAGGTAAAACCGCTGGTTTTGCACGTCCAGGCATCGGTAGCGTTTTCTCAGTAGCGCACCTTTCTCAAAAACCCGGTTGCCATTAATCACAAAGCGGCTTTGCTCAGGAAGTTCCTCCAAAAGCACGGCAGGGTGCTCATCGTAGTTGCGCAACGCGCGCATCAGTTCGTGGTCTGCGCATCCGGATGCGGCCGGACTTTGCAGGTGTCGTTGAACTTCGCGTGCCACATCTTCAGGAAAGACATCCTTCTCCAGAGCCCCACTCAATAATTCGCCAAAAATGGATTTCCACTCTTTGCCGTGCGGAGCTATTTTGTGTCCAAACGACTCGTACGCGATAAGATGGGCAAACTCGTGCAGGGCTGTAATGTAGAAGGCGTAAGGGTTCAGGTTTCCGTTTACGGAAATCCGGTGACCACTTCCTTGTTGCGGGGCACGGTAGTCGCCGTAGCGAGTGGCTCTCGGACGTGAAATTTTGAATCGAACCTTGTGGCGAATGATGAGATGCGCCAGCATGGGAGCTGTTTGCTCCGGCACGAAGGGCGCTAATTTTTGAGCCAGTTGTTGGGTTTTATCCGCGCTCATCGGCGTGCGGTTGAACCCCTTCAGGTAGTTGCACCACTTTGGGGCAGTTACATTTTTTTCGCTTTTGAGAGGCGCAGCCGTATGAAGCGGCCATGGTGAAAGCCAGCAGGAGAAGCACAAAAATCCTTTGCATGAAACAAAGATGGGCAGAATTCCTGAGACACTCATGCTGCTGTGAAAAAATCAAATGCTCCTTTGCAGGCGTATTCGGGCGAAGATGGTACTTTTATCGGGTCTTAAAAAATGCCGATTGCTACGATTGTTTCATCACATAGGAGAGTATTTTTTGATGGTGATTGGGGTTTTCAGTAAACCCGAAAAGCTGCGTATCTACTTGCAGCGCACGGTGGTAGAGATTGATAAAATCGGCATTTCGTCGCTGGGGATTGTGGCACTCATGTCGTTGTTTATGGGAGCGGTGATCGCGCTGCAAACGGCCAGCAACATAGAAAGCCCTCTGATTCCGAGTTACACGGTGGGCTTCACCACGCGTCAATCGGTAATTCTTGAGTTTTCGCCCACCATTATCTGCTTGATTCTGGCCGGAAAGGTAGGGAGCAACATCGCGTCTGAACTGGGCACCATGCGCATCAGCGAGCAGATAGATGCCCTCGATATCATGGGAATTAACTCGCGCGCATACCTCATCGCTCCCAAAATTTTGGGTAGCATTTTCATCTTTCCATTCCTTATCGTAATCAGCATGTTCCTCGGTATTTTCGGGGGTTATTTGGTATGTGCGCTGACCGGAATTATTGCGCCTCCGGACTTTGTCGAAGGAATCCTCCTTGATTTCAGGATGTTTCACGTGGTGTACGCCCTGATTAAAACGGTGCTTTTTGCCTTTATCATCACATCGGTTTCCTCCTACCACGGCTATCACACTCGGGGAGGAGCCATCGCGGTGGGGCGGTCGAGCACGATGGCGGTTGTGTACAGTTCTATCCTCATTTTGATTGTGAATTACATCGTTACACAAATTCTGTTGATTTGATTGAAGTTGAACATCTCTCGAAGTCGTTTGGCGATAACCACGTGCTCAAGGATATCAATTTCACCTTTGAGCCTGAAAAGGTTAATCTGATTATCGGGCAAAGCGGATCGGGAAAATCGGTGCTCACCAAGTGCATGGTGGGCTTGCACCAGCCCGACGAAGGTGAGGTGCGTTTCAACGGGCGCGCCATGGATAAAATCAGCAACCAGGAGCGCACCGAGGTTCGCAAGGAAATAGGGATGCTGTTTCAGGCAAGTGCGCTGTTTGATTCGCTTACCGTGCAGGAGAATGTGATGTTTCCTTTGCAGATGTTCACCAAAATGAGCAAAGAAGAAATGCTCGACAGGGTGAATTTTTGCCTGAAGCGTGTAAACCTCGAAAACGTCAATCATCTTTATCCGTCGGAAACCAGCGGAGGGATGCAAAAGCGTATTGGTATAGCCCGCGCTATTGCCATGAATCCGCGCTACCTTTTTTGTGATGAGCCCAACTCAGGCCTCGACCCCAATACGGCCATCGTTATTGACAACCTCATTCACGAAATCACGCACGAATTCGGTATGACATCGGTGGTGATTACGCACGACATGAATTCGGTGATGGAAATTGGTGAGAACATCATCTTTTTATACAACGGGCAGTTGTGGTGGAAAGGCTCCAAAGAGGATATCCTCGCAACCGACAATCCTGAAATCAACGCATTTGTGTATGCCTCCAAGTTTATGAAGTCCATCAAGGAGGTGCATAAAAAAGGAATCTGATTCGAACGGCCTTGCCTATCTCACCACTATTTTGTGCTGGTGACGAAATTCACCGAGGCTAATCCCCAGCAAGTAGGTAGCCGGTTTAAGGCCCTCTACATTGTAGGTGAAACGGTGTTCTCCGGCAGGTAAAAATCCATGTAGCTCCTCGCGTACAATGCGCCCCATGGTATCAAACAAACGTACTGTAAGTCTTCCGCTTTCCTGTGTGTGAATGTCAACCGTGGCATTGTTGGAGCAAGGATTGGGAAACACGCTAACCTTGCCAAACGCTGTGTGCTCAAGAATGGATGTGGTGGTGTCTGTGTCGTCGTTCCAAAAAAGACAGGGGTGGAACTCAGAACAATATTCCTCAGATAAACCCACTCGAATCATGTACAGCTCAGAAGTTTCGCAAGGGTTGCAATCGCCGCCTATTACAAACGAACTCCCGGGTTCACCCTCTCCGCTGATACCAATGGATGCCGAACCTGATTCATTGAACACCTTGCACAGAACTGCCCACTCTTCGCCGGCTTCTACAGGAACAGGGAATCCGCCCTCAACAAGCCCCAGCGTGTAGAAAGCTTCTCCGGGTTGGTTCAGGATAGGGTTGTCAGTCATTGCAATGAGTTGAGAATTGGCAACAAACTGCAGTCCGTCATCCGTCCACTTGTGCATTTGAACATCAAGAAAACCCACATCGTCTGAGTTCGCAGAAACGGCTACACCGAAGCAAAATATTTTGGCGGGGTTTTCAAAGCAAAAGTTGTTACCGTACATGTAGTTGGAATCGGAAATGTCTGTACTTTCCTCCAACGCTCCATGGTCAAGGGCATAAATACCTGCGTGAATTTCGAAAGTGCGTATTGCGGTATTGTTTTCCGAGTTGCTGTCGGGCTGGTCTGCCGAAAGTTCAAAATGCAGACTGTAGAATCCTGTTTCGGCCGGAGGCGTCCATGGGTTGAGCACGATAAGGGCCGAATCTCCGGGACTTAGCGTTAAAGGTTCAGAGATAAATACCTGATTGGCGTCGTCGTTAACCATCACTTTCAGCACCAGGCCCGTAAGTGTAGAGTTTCCGGCATTAAATGCAATGGCATTGAAAATGAGAGGCCTGATTTGCGATATGGAATAAAGACTATACTCCTGATTGCACAACAGACCGGATTCAGGGTCAGCATATGCGTATGACGGATTGAGCAGCACAGCATCGTGGGTGGAGTAGCCGGGGAGAGTGGTAAGGATAAAGAGAAAAGAAGCGATGTACTTCATATCGGAGCAGTTTGGTCTTTTCAAAAATAAATAAAAAGTAGTCCACTCGGCAGGCTGGTAGATCTTTGGATGCATCCAAATTCACCATGCTCAGAATCCTAATAAAAAAGGCCGCCCAATCGGGCGGCCTTTTTCAAAAGATATTGCTGACTCGTGATTAGCGAATCATTACCTGTTTGGTTTCGTGCTTATCGTTAACCTTTATGCTGAAGGTGTAGGTTCCTGCAGTGAGGTTTGAGAAGTCGAGTTCATGACGATACTCGCCCGCACCCACTACGCCAAGGTCATTGCTGTACA
>SKUL01000039.1 GCA_007129985.1 Flavobacteriales bacterium | reverse complement strand
CTTGTGATCACTTCGTTGATTCTTGTGGTGGGCTGGAACCGCATCGGTATTCGCATTGAGCTGCTGGCTGTCAACTTGATTCTGCTGATAGTGGTATCGGTGTTCTACTTTATATCGAGGTGAGCATTCAAGCTGAAATGGGTGCAAGATTTTCTACGACAGCATCCACAACACAATGGCTACCAGGGCCGGAATGGCCTGAAACACAAAAATCTTTTTGCTTGCGCTGAAACCACCGTATATACCGGCAACAGCTACGCAGCCCAGAAAGAAAAGCGCTATGTTTTTTGACCACTCACCATCGGACACAAGAAGAGACCAGACAAGTCCGGCGGCGAGAAAACCATTGTAAAGCCCCTGATTAGCCGCCAGTACTTTTGTGGGTTCAAACAAATGGGCGGGAAGCGACCTGAAGGTGCGTTTGCCAATGGTTTCCCAGGCAAACATTTCAAAATACAAAAAGTAAAGGTGTTGTAGAGCTACTAAGGCGCTTAAAATTTTTGCAGCAGTTTCCATGTGGGTGGTTGTTTAGGGTGTAGGTTGGATTTTCTTTTAGGATTGAGCTGAGGGCGGATTTTTCACTGTTGTCAATGCAATCAATCACCTCGTTGGTGATCACGGTTTTATTTCATATTCAAATGTTTCGCATTGTCGTTTCAGTCGTTCAACCAATTGAAGCAGCTGATTGTTTTTGAATTGCGACTCAACTTTGAATTCGTACCTGCGAGCTTCATTTTCCTTTTCAATCACGAGCCAATTGTCGCCAAAGTAATTGTTCAATACGTTTTTTTTGTAGTCCTCATGTACATAAGAGCGGTGTACAATTTTAAGCTTCGTCAATTCTTCGAAATTGAAGTTGTGGAGCTGGTTCTCTTTTTTGATGGTTAGTGCATGTTCTGAAAACTCAATTGAGCCCCGTTTCTTCGCAATTCTTGAATACCAGTACGAAAGAACGAGATAGGCTCCAAGCGCTAAATAGCCCACCACAATTTCTGCCTTGAACGCTCTGAAAATTTCGAGTTCGAAAAGAATTCCATTTCCGTTTTTTCCCATCAACAAGAATGCACCGGTGAAAACCAGAATCGCAATGTTCCTTATCTGCTTCGTGCTGAAGTAGTTTTTGGAATCGATTATTTGAAACCTCACCATACGAGATTAGTTTGTAGTTGGTCAATCGGGGTTGTTTCCAACCACAAATTCACGGAAATTCTTTCGGTTAACAACAGTCGTATTTGCCTGATAGGTTTTGACAAATCGGGCCGGTATGTTAGCCTTGTCTTTCTCCCACTTGAACTCATATCCAAATATTTGCCCATTGGACTCTTCAACAAGGTCTATTTCTTGCTGGTCGCGCGTTCTCCAAAAGTACATTTTGGTAAATGTCTCGTTGTATGCGTGTTGTTTGTGGCGCTCTGAAACCAGAAAATTCTCCCACAAAGCCCCTTTGTCATTTCTCAGGTCGAGCGGATTAAAATTCCCGATCACTGCATTGCGGATTCCATTGTCGTAGAAATGGATTTTGCGGTTTTGTTTGATTTCGTTTCTCAGATTTCTGCTGAAACTGTTTAGCCTGAACACGATGTATCCTTTTTCGAGGATGTTGATGTAGTTCTGTACGGTAATCTTGTTAATACCCAATATATGAGCGACTTCATTGTAGTTTACTTCGCTTCCGAGTTGAAGTGCCAGTGCTTGTATGAGCTTTTCCAGTACCTCCGGTTTTCTGATTTCTGAAAACGCCAATAAGTCCCGATACAGGTAACTGTTCAAAAGATTTTTCAGGATGCTTTTTTCCTGCCCTGGATTATTGATTACATCCGGGTAGAAGCCATATAATAGTCTGTTTTCTAATTGTTGTTCGGATTTCAAGAATCCGAGGTGACGCTCATACTCTTCCCAGCTGATGGGAAACAATTCGAACTCCCATTTTCTACCGGTAAGAGGCTCATTGATTTGATTGCCTAAATCAAAAGATGACGAACCGCTCACGAGGAGTTGAACATGTTTGAATTGGTCTGTGATGATTTTGAGGGTCAGACCTATATTGGGAATGCGCTGGGCTTCGTCAATAAATACGAGGTTATGATTGGCCAAAATGCTTTTGATATCTTCGGTATTGGGGTCTGTGAGCAGCGCCCTAACAGTTGGGTCGTCTGCGTCCAGAAATAGGTAGTCCGACGATTCTAGTAGTTTTTTTAGAAGCGTGGTTTTACCTACCTGCCGTGCTCCGAGTAGCAGAATGGCCTTGCCGCTGTTCAGCTTTTTTCGAATGGCAGTTTCCTGAGCTCGGTAAATCATTTTTTCTTTCAAATATACGACAATTGGTCATTACGATGACCTATTGTTGCAACTTTTGGTCATTACGATGACCGATTGACGGGTTTTTTATGGTCGCCGCCATCAACACCTCCTTCTTCCTCTCCTCACTTGGCCGCAAGGCACCTTCCTCCACGCTTTTCAAAGAGCGGAACTTGCTGGTAGTCCGTAAATCACTAGTGGTATCGGTGTTCTGCTTTAACCGAACACTTACACCCTCGCTACTTTTTGGCTTAGCTGTGAAACCTTTCGAAGAAGTATTATAAAAATGACAAGATTTTCTTGAAGTAAGTGCACTACGACAAAACCCACAACACAATGGCTACCTACGCCGGAATGGCCTGAAACACAAAAATCTATTTGCTCGCGCTGAAGCCACCGTAAATACCGGTTGCAAGCCTTGGAGTGAGTGAAAATGTTTGTTCTGACAAACAAGAATACCCAAAATTGTTTGTTATAGCAAACAAAAAGCGTCAAAAATGTATGCTGTAGCATACAAAATTCGCCGTTCTCAATGTGCCTTGAACATCGGTCATAGATGGTCTTAGAAATACCCTTTCTACTCCCTGAGCACGATGATTTTTTGCGTTTTAGAAAACGTTGCGTTGCTGCGCGCACGGACAAGATACACGCCGGATTCCAACGTTGATACGTCAAAGATGCCGGTGTTGAAATCAGATGCAGCTACCTCCATCACCATGTTTCCTGAAATCGAATAGACTTCAAGTCCGGCCACTGTGTGACAATCCTCACAGAACCATTGCACGGTGCTTCGCGCCGGATTGGGATAAAGCGAAATGTTTGGGCGTGCCAACTCCGAAATTCCAAGCGTCGTATCGTACAAGGCGCACACATGGTCATTGTCAGAGTCCCTGTCATACAAGCGGTTGGGTTGTGCCGCATAGATGCAGTACTCCACTTTGCCTGAATCAGCCGGAGTAAGCCCAAAAGGATATTGATATTGAATCCCTGTCATTTCGAGCCATATACTGTCGCCCGGTGCCAAACCAAGGTCGTAGTAATTTTGAGCAGCGGTTAGCAGGTGGCATGAAATAGAGTTCAGGTTTCCCACAAAATTAACCTGTACACTATCCAGTTGGATATTTCCTTCATTCACAAGGTAGAAACCCGCCAAAACACTGTGGTTGTTGGGCTGGTAGTTGAAGAGTTCAAGGTGTCGCAGTGCGGCGTCGGTTATGTTCGAATCCGTGTGTCCGGTAATCGGAATGTGTCGGAGAACGGCTGTGGAGGCCTCGTATGGATAACTCGTTTGCACCCAGTCGAGCCATGTGGTGGTCACATATCGGGAGCCAACCACGGCGTAACCTTGCGTGTTCATGGAGGCGTGTCTGGCGTCAAAACCCGGAAGGCTATCCTTTTCAACGGAGTAAAGGTGGTTGAAATTGGTGTCGAGCACATGTACGGCCTGCTTGTACAGAAAGTGTATGGTTTCAGTGTCGTGGAGGATGAAGTAGGGAGGCCCCGTTTCTTCAAGGTCGGTTTGAATTTCGTTCCATGTGAGTTCGTGGCTCAACAGCATTACGGCATCAGGAAGCACCACGAACAAACCCTGCGTACTTGCTTCTAAAGCTTTTATGGGGCCACTGAAGCTGATGCTTTCCAAAACCACTCCCGTTGAGTCCAGCACCACGAGTTCCGAGGCGCCCAAGGCCACAATGTGATTTCCCAGCGGAGCCATATGGCTGATGGGGCTTAAATCTACCGGGCTGCTCCATAAGAAGCCCTGCACTTCATTATAGGCAATAATATGGCTTTGAGAGTATTGGGTGTAAGCGCCGATGTACCAGTTGCTATGGTTCGAACAGGCCTTAATTTCAGGTGGAAGCCCCATGATATCAGTCAGGCCGATGACGTGCTCGGATTGTTGGTTTGCATCTTCATCCAGAATCAGAATGGTGACATCGGTCGATTCAATATAATCACAGTACACTTCACTGGAGAAAAGCACGATGCGATTATCTTCTGTTACCAACATGTCTCTCGCAACCGTTCCCCAACCGGTGTCATATTCCCAGATTAACTCGCCGCTTGCATCAAACTTCTGAACGAAAGACTTCGTGGAAGGGCTTATGTCAAACATGCGTACATCATTCAATGCGAGCCAATGTTCATCTCCAATTGGCAATACTTTGCTGTAACTGGTGCGTAGGCTCTTATGGTCGGTGTACTCGAAGGCTTGTCCAAATGCTAAGGAATTCAGAAAAAGCAGACATAAAAGCAGGGTGGAGGTTTTCATGGCGTAGTTTAGTTTGGTGCTCATTCAAGGTATTCGCTTGGTTCAGATACTCCTGCTAATGTATGATTTATTGATAACAGTTGGTTGGTTTTGAGAAATTCATTGTTGACCATTCTCGAATTTCTATTTCTAAGCGGGTATTTCAAACTCTTGTCGGAAAATCCATGGAATCCTTATTAAGTCCTCCACGCCGAAATTCCGTTATATTTGCCCAACCTTAGTTGAATGAAGCCCATCACCATCCTAAACAGCGAGCAGTTTGCGCTAACCATCAAGAGGCTTTGCTTTCAACTTATTGAAAATCACGAAAATTTCGAGGAGTCCGTTATTGTAGGTCTGCAGCCACGTGGTGTGCTTCTGGCCGACAGACTGGCCCAGTCGCTGCGGGAAATCCTCAAAAGCCCGACAATTTCCTGCGGACACCTCGACATTACTTTTTACCGTGACGATTTTCGCCGAAAGGAAAAACCACTGGAGGCAAGTCCCACCAACATGAACTTTACCGTTGAAGACAAACGGGTCATTCTGGTGGATGATGTGCTGTTTACAGGACGCACCATTCGCTCCGGCCTTGAGGCGCTCGTGGATTTCGGAAGACCGCGCTCCGTGGAACTGCTTGTGTTGATTGACAGACGTTTTAAAAGGCAGATTCCCGTTCAGGCGGATTACGTGGGGCGCTGGGTGGACAGCATTGCCGCGCAAAGAGTAGGTGTAGAGTGGGCCGAAAGCGAAGGGAAAGACAGGGTAATAATGCATACAACCGACGAACAATGAAAACGTTGCGCGTAAACCACCTGCTCGGCATCAAAGACCTTCAACCAGAGGAGATTCAACTTATTTTCGAAACCGCCGACCATTTTAAGGAGGTGATTAATCGCCCCATAAAAAAGGTTCCTTCGCTGCGCGACATTACAATTGCCAACCTGTTTTTTGAAAACTCCACGCGAACCAAGCTCAGTTTTGAACTGGCGGAAAAACGCTTGTCGGCCGATGTGGTGAATTTTTCTTCGTCGAGTTCCTCGGTCAATAAAGGCGAAACGCTCATTGATACCGTGAACAACATCCTCGCCATGAAGATAGACATGGTGGTGATGCGACACCCCAATCCCGGAGCGGCACATTTTCTTTCTACGCGAGTTAACTCACGCATTGTGAATGCCGGTGATGGCACGCACGAGCACCCCACGCAGGCATTGTTGGATGCTTACAGTATCCGTGAGAAAACCGGCGACGTGGCAGGGAAGAAGGTGTTGATTGTGGGTGATATTCTTCACTCTCGCGTGGCACTGTCCAACATATACTGCTTGCAGAAACTGGGAGCAGAGGTAAAGGTTTGTGGCCCTTCTACGTTGATTCCGAAGTATATCAAGGCCCTGAATGTGGAGGTAGAGCCTGACCTTATTAAGGGTCTGAACTGGTGCGACGTGGCCAACATGCTACGTATTCAGTTGGAGAGACAGGGAGGTGGCCATGCCTATTTCCCTTCTCTGCGTGAATACACTATGATGTATGGCCTGAACAAGGAGCGGCTCGACAGGCTGAATAAGGAAATCACTATTATGCATCCGGGGCCCATCAATAGAGGAGTGGAAATAACCAGCGATGTGGCAGATTCTGATCATTCCATTATCCTGAATCAGGTAGAGAATGGAGTGGCCATTCGGATGGCTGTGCTCTACTTGCTTGCCTCAAAAATTGAAAGGCCATAGTGCGGTGTTGAAAATTATCTATCTTTGGGGAGACTAAACCTGTTAAAATGAACTTTGAGGTCAAGAATGAAGAAAAGCACGCTATGGTGCAGTCTCATGTGGAGAAACTCGACTCCATGAATGCCCCGGATTTGAAGTCGGAACTGGTGATGCTCAACAAAAATGGAGTGCGCAACATCGTTCTCAATCTGGAAAAAACACGTTACTGTGACTCCAGCGGATTGAGCGCAATTCTGGTCGGAAATCGTCTTTGCAAGAACGCGAGCGGTACATTTGTTGTGACCGGACTGCAGTCAACCGTGCAGAAAATGATTTCAATTTCTCAGCTTGACAGTGTGCTGAACATAACCCCAACCCAAAGCGAAGCAGTTGACCTCATCATGATGGAAGAAGTGGAGCGCGAACTGGGGGATGAATAACGGAATAATTGGAACCGAATAACCTGTAATAACTTAATCACATGAAAAAAACACTACTTTCAATTTTGATGCTTTGTACTGCCGGCGCGTTGTCGGCTCAAATTTGTGTACCGAACCCGGAGTACGCGGATGAACCTTTCGGAATCTGGCCCGATGTGGAAGAGGGTTTTGCCGACGGTGAAGTGGGCGTCGTTTACGGGCAGGTGATAGACTTTAAAATCCCGAGTGACCTAAGCGATATCCCCGACAGTCCACTTTCTGGTCAGGTGGATTCAATTATTGTTGTTGGTATTGAAGGGTTGCCACCCGGATTGTCTTTTTCCTGCGAGTCACACACCCCGAGTAATTGCACGTTCCTTCCGGAAGTTCCGGGCTGTGCGGTTATATCAGGAGTTCCAACCGAGGGAGGTGTTTACCCCTTGCAAATTCAGACTGTTATACACCTCGTGGCATTCAACGTTGCAACCTCCATTCCATTTAACTATGATGACTACACCATCACCATCGATGGCCCCTCTTCTGTGACCGAAATGGCTGCCTATGGACTGGCGTTGAATCAAAACATGCCCAACCCCTTTCACGATGAAACCGTGATTGAGTACTCATTGAACCAGCCTGTAATGGTTGAATTCAACATTTTCAATCTACTTGGTAAGAACATTCACTCACGTCAGTTGAATGGTACCTATGGTGTGAACCGCATTGAGCTGAGTGCTTCTTCACTCAACATGACACCCGGTATCTACCTCTACAGCCTCACCATTGGTGGTCAGTCGGTTACCCGTAAAATGGTAGTGCGCTAAGAGTTGATGCCAAGCAAAAACACGAGAAAAGCCGCTTCGGATTCCGGGGCGGCTTTTTGCTGAAAACAAGGTGCGATTTGAGATTCACATACTTGGGTGCGGATCGGCGGTTCCGTCGCTGCAGCGTAATGCCAGTGCGCAATACCTCAATGTGCACGAGCGGCACCTGCTGATAGATTGCGCCGAAGGAACCCAACTGGCTCTTCGAAAAGCCCATGCTCCGCTGCAAAGGCTCAATGCCGTTTTTATCAGCCACCTCCACGGCGACCACTACCTCGGCCTCATGGGGCTGCTATCCACCATGCACCTGCTGGGTAGGCAAAAGCCTTTGTTGCTCTATGGCCCACCCGAGTTGATAGATGTGCTCAAACTACAATGGCATGTGGGCCGCACCACGCTGCGTTTCGACTTGCAGTTCACGCCGCTAAAGGAAGGCGAGGTGCAAGAGCTGTACGAAGACGAGCATATTCGCGTAAGGTCTTTTCCCCTCCGTCATCGCATTCCGTGCTGGGGCTTCAGGGTGGATGAACAGCCCCGAAGACGCAAAATCAGAAAAGAAGAACTGGCGGAATACCGCATACCGCTGGCGTGGATAAAGCGCATCATTGACGGCGAAGATTACCAAACTCCCGACGGTCGTATGATACCCAACGAGGTCATTACCCAGCCGCCGCTGCCACCGCGTTCCTATGCCTATTGTTCGGACACGGCTTACGAAGAGTCCATCGTGCCGAACATAAAAGAGGTTGACGCGTTGTACCACGAGGCTACTTTTACCGAAATGCACAAAGCCAGAGCCAGGGAAACGTATCACTCAACCGCAGCACAAGCCGCCACGATTGCCGGATTGGCGGGTGTAAAGCATCTGTATATCGGGCACTATTCAGCGCGATACCGCGAAACAGAACCTTTGGTGACCGAGGCCCGTGCTGTTTTTGAGGCTACTACGGCTGCGGAGGATGGTGACATCATCCGTTTGTAACCCAAAAGATGCAATGGCAGGGGCCATATGCATATTCGAATAAGAGAATCAATCTTTTACAGTTCGCTCTGCAACACTGTAAAAGTGATTCTCTAAATCGGGGTTCAACCCACTAATGCAAGCCCGCCTGTTGGCGAGCAGGTAGTTCGGAGCTTATCACTCCTCCTATTGCATAAGTGGATTGGAAAACCTGCAGGTTGAGCTTGGCGCTTTGGTTTCCATGGCCTACATTTGCTATTTGGAATGAGTCTAAATAAAGGAAAGTTTGAGCAAGCGAATCAAGTTGGTGGTTGCTGACAGCAACGAGTTGATAAAGATAGGTTTACGAACTATCTTTCAGGAGCATCCCGACATTCATCTGGTGGATAATGCCGGTTGTACCACCGATTTGATGCGCAAACTTGCCAAGGAATCTGCCGATGTGGTGCTGATTGATTTTACCTCGCCCGGCTTCGATATCAATACCATCCCCGAATTGCTGCTGCGCTATAAAAACCTTCGCATCGTGGCTATTACTCCCAGCCAAAACGGGCACACTATCGCGGCTGCCCTGAGGGCCGGAGTGTCGGGTTACGTAAAAAAGGATTGCAGTGTGGCTGAAATTTTGGATGCCGTGCGCACAACGGCTGCCGGAAGCAGGTTTTTCTGCGGACAGGTGCTGGATGCCGTTAGGCACGAATCCATCGACCCGGAGTCAATCAGCGCCGAGGACATCAGCTGCGAGCCCATTTTACTTTCCGATCGTGAGCAGGAAATCATCACCCTCATTGCCGAAGGCTACACCAACACCAAGATTGCCGAAAAGCTCTTCCTTAGTCCGCACACCGTGAATACCCATCGCAAAAATATCATGCACAAGCTGGGGGTGAACAACACCGCCGCTATTGTGATGTTTGCCGTAAAAAACGAGCTGGTGAGTACCAACAAGTTTTTGTTTTCAGGGCAGCAAGAGGCGTGACCTGTTCATCTTTATTTTCTGCGGGTTGAAACGCCATCACAGGAGAACGCCACACCCTGCTGACCGCTTACCGATATCATCACCGATTGAATAAGTGGGTTGATGTGTTCGTTGCGACCGCTCCACACCACAATGAAGTTAGCTCCCGAACCTCCCGAGCGGTCTTCCTGTTCAACCACATATTCAATGGTGGCCATAGGTGGCAGAATGATGGGGTGGTCGAGGTATGAATGAAGAAACTGCCCCTGGGTATTGTAGTAGTCAATGGTGCTGACAATCATGGAGTCTTGTAGAGATGTGTTGCGGATGCTCAGGGTTGCAGTGAGCAGAAACCGCATATCTTTTGTTCGGCTATAGATGTCGGAATAAATGGGTACATATACCGTATCAGCATAGGGGAATGGAGCCATATTGCTCGCGTCCAGAGCAGTACTTTCGGTAACTTCCGTAGTGAAAAAATTCTCTTTTGCTGCGTTGGGTTGACAAGAATAAAGAGCTTGTGAACAGATAAAGACAATGAGTAGGAGCCGTGTATTTTGCATGATAGGGTAAGATTGACAGCCCAAGTTAGTAGAACTTTCAGAATCAACGATTCAATATGCTAAGAATATCTTTTTCGCCAAGACATTCGAGCGACTTGATGACCATGTCAGCAGCTTGAAAACGAGGTTGGTGAAGTTCTTCCTTGTCAGGAACGGCAATCACTTTCATTTTGGCCGCCTTTCCCGCTATTACGCCGTGAAAGGCGTCTTCGAGCACAATACATTGGTCGGGGCGAAGCTGTAATGCGGCGGCAGCGCTTAGATAAACCTGAGGGTGCGGTTTCCCAAAAGCTTCGTGCTCGGCGGAGAAAACGCCGTGAAATGAGCTTTGCAAGTCCAGGATTTCCAATACGGCATGGATGAGCCTTTCGGGGGAGGAGGAAACCACAGCCAGTTTAAAACCCATTTCTGTGAAAAGCCTCACTGCTTCCATTACGCCCGGTAATATTTTTCCTTGAGCCTTCACTTCCTGCACCATGTGGTCAATAATCAGTTCGTTCAGGGCTTCTTTCGACATGGATTCCCACGGTTGTCGGTTGTACCAGTAATCAATCACCTCGTCGAGCCGAAAGCCCATGGTTTGCCGACAGTCATTTTCCGTCAGTTCAATTCCCACGTGGGCAAAGCAGGCTATTTCAGCGGCGCGCCAGAGTGGCTCCGAGTCAATAATCAGCCCGTCCATATCAAAAAGTGCGGCGCGTGCTGTCATTCCCTTCTCCAGAAATATCCGGTGAATAAAATCAGCACGGTAAAGAGCTCAAGACGGCCCATCATCATCAAAAAGCTCAGCAGCCACTTGCCAAGCCCCGGAACACCCGAAAAATTCTCACTCGGCCCCACTGTTCCAAGTCCGGGACCGACATTTCCGAGAGATGTGGCCACGGCTCCTACGGCACTGATTACATCCATTCCGAGCAGTGTCATGACAAAAGCGCCTACGCCAAAAATGGTGACGTAGATAATTACAAAGGCCAGAATGTTGTAGGTGATTTCGTTACGAACAGGGCGCTGGTTAAACCTCACGGGGATAATAGCCGCTGGATGCATCAGTCTGCGCATTTCGAGCAAACTGTTTTTTGCAACAATGATGTGACGTACGAGTTTCATTCCACCACTGGTTGAGCCCGCCATGGCTCCGGTAAACATGAGCAAAAAGAATAGCCATGTTAGAATAGCGCCCCATTCTGTGAAATCTGCTGTTCCGTATCCGGTAGTGGTCACTATGGCCAAGACCTGAAAGAGCGCTTTTCTAAAAGCTGTTTCTGTGCCAAGACCCAACTGAAAAACCAGAATTGCTGTTACCAAAAGGGTTATTCCAAAGACCAGCCCGGTGTAGAATCGAAACTCCTCGTTTTTCACCAAGGTTCGCCATTGACCTTTTAGCAGGAAGAAAATGAGTACGAAGTTGGTGCCTCCTACCAACATAAAGAATGAAATCATGTATTCAATGGTGGCACTGTCGTAATGTGCAATACTGGCGTTTTTGGGCGAAAACCCTCCTGTGGAAAGGGTTGTGAGTGCATGGTTTGCTGCTTCAAACAAGGGCATTCCGGCAGCACTGAGCAGAACCAGAAGCAGCAAGGTTAGTCCGGAATAGATGTACCATAGCCTCTTGGCTGTTTCTCTGATTCGCGGCTGTAGTTTATCGTAGGAAATTCCCGGAACCTCGGCTATAAAGAGCTGCATGCCACCCACGCCAAGTATGGGCAGGATGGCTACCGCAAGCACAATCATACCCATGCCGCCAATCCATTGCGTGCAACTTCGCCAAAAGAGCAGGCTGGGCGGCATGGCCTCAATATCCTGCAAAATGGTGGCTCCGGTGGTGGTAAAGCCCGACATGGTTTCGAAAAAAGCGTCGGTGTAATTGGGGATGGCTCCGCTCAAGAAGTAAGGCAGACTGCCAAATAGGGAGAGCACCACCCAGCCCGAAGCAACTATGAGATAACCTTCGCGTTTGCGTACTTCCTGCTTACCACGCAATGTGGTACCGAAAGCGAGTCCGCCCGCCACAACGCTTACCAGCACGGCAATGGTCAGAGCTGTCAGCGCCTCATCGCCGTAATACCACGAAACCACAGTGCTGATAAGCAGAAAAGCAGAATTCAGCAGGATAAGTACCCCCAGAATGTGTAAAATGGACTTCCAGCGAAAACGTGTCATTTCTCTTTAAACAGGGCTTCCACCTTGCCGATGCACTGTGGTTTACTGAGTACTACTACGTGGTCGCGGTCTTCAAAAACAAAATCTCCGGTAACGATTACTCCGGTATCCCGGCGAATGACCCCTCCAACAATGGAGGCTTTTGGAAAACCGCAGTTCTTCAGGGCTTTTCCACACACCGAAGAATTCTCGTGTACTTCAAACTCAAGCACCTCTACATCGGCTCCGTGAATACTGGCCAGTGAGAGCACATCGCCCTTTCTGAGCAGCTTGAAAATGGAATTGGCCGCAATCAGTTTTTTATTGATGAGCGTGTCCACACCAATGTTTTGCGAAAGGTGGATGTAGTCAATGTTCTCAACCAGGGCAATGGATTTTTTTACGCTGTTGTTTTTGGCTACCAGACTCGATATGATGTTGGTTTCTGAGTTTCGCGTTACCGCGATAAAGGCGTCCATTTCGCCGAGGTTTTCGTCTTCCAGTACTTCCAGATCACGACCGTCAGCATTGATGATCAAGGTGTCGGGTAGCGTTTCTGTGAGTTGGATGCAGCGGTCGCGGTCGGTTTCAAAAAGCTTTACCCGGTACTTTCTGCTGAGCAGACGAGCGGCGTGAAAGCCCACGGGGGTTCCTCCAAAAATCATCACATTACGAATGTCAACCCGCTTTTTGTTGGCTACTTCAAGCACCTCGTCAATTCCCTTGCTTTGGGCAATAAAGTAGGCGTGGTCATGCACCCTGAAATAGGTGTCGCTGCGTGGAATAATGGTGTTGTTGTTGCGCAGCATGGCCACCGGAATAAAAGAAAAGTTGGGGTTGAGGTGAGCCGTTTCCTGCACGGTTTTGTTCACCAACGGACTACTTGAGTTAATCTTTACACCCACCAATGAAAGCTTCCCTTTGTCGAACTCGTGGTAGTCGGTAAACGCCGACTCTTTGAGCAGGCGCTTGATTTCTGCTGCGGCCAGAAGCTCAGGGGATATTAGCTCGTCAATGCCTAGCTCTGCCAGTTGCAATTCTTCCTGCTGAAGCAAGTACTCTGAGTTGCTCACTCGGGCCACTGTCTTCGCGGCCCCCAATTTTTTACCCAGTATGCAGGTGGTGAGGTTGGTTTCTTCCGAAGAAGTTACCGAAATAAGCAGGTCGGCCTTGCTGACCCGCGCTTTGTTCAACACCGAGTAAGAGGTAGAGTTGCCCTGAAGCGTTTGAACATCAAGGTGGTTGCTTGCGTAGCGAAGTTTCTCGCTATCCTTGTCGATCACGGTAATGCCGTAACCCTCGTAAGAAAGCAGCTTGGCAAGGTGAAACCCCACATCTCCGGCGCCTGCTATGATAATTCTCATTTGCTATGCTCTTGCTGGCGGGCCAAATATAAGGTGCGATGCTTCAATGCGTCGGGTAAAACTTAAATTTAACAGCTCGGACATACTTATTTCTGCAACTCGCCCTCCACCCAAACCTTGTCAACATGCTCCGATCCGAAGGCGTAGGGGATGTAAGCGAGCGATGACATGGGGTGGGTCATGATGAGGTTGGCTTTCTTGCCTTCGGTAATGGTTCCCAGTTCGTTTTGTAAATGCATGGCGTAGGCTCCGTTGATGGTGGCCGCGTGGATGGCCTCCTCGGGAGTCATTTTCATCTTGATACACGCGAGCGAAATCACGAAAGGAATGTTTCCCGACGGCGTCGAACCCGGATTGTAATCGGTTGCAAGCGCAAGTGGCAGTCCGCGATCAATAATGGTTCGGGCCGGGGTGTATGGAATGCCCAGAAAGAAAGAGCAGGAGGGAAGGGCTGTTGCGATGGTGTTGCTTCCTTCAAGTGCGTTGAGATCGCGTTCTTCCAAAAACTCGAGGTGGTCTACAGAGCGCGCGCCGTGCTGCACCGCCGCTTCCACACCTCCCAGCACGGTAAACTGGTTCACGTGAATTTTGGGCACCATTCCGAATTTGGCGGCAGCCTCCAATATGCGCTCGGTGTCACTCACGCTGAAGTAGTTGGTTTCGCAAAACACATCTATGTACTCGGCAAGGTTTTCGGCTGCAACAGCGGGAATAATTTCCCGAATCACAAGGTCCACATAACCTTCCTTGTTGTCTTTGAATGCAGCCGGAACCGCGTGGGCAGCAAGCAGGGTGCTCTTGATATGTACGGGCGTACTTTCGCGAAGACGTGCAATGACACGCAGCATTTTCATCTCCGCTTCAAGGCTCAGTCCGTAGCCGCTTTTGATTTCGATGGCTCCGGTTCCCATGCGTACCACTTCGCGCAGGCGGCGCATAGCTCCTTCGAAAAGCTCATCTTCCGAGGTATTGGCGAGGCGCGCTGCTGAATGGAGGATGCCCCCACCACGGGCGGCAATTTCTTCGTAGCTCATGCCGCGAATGCGGTCTGCAAATTCCTGCTCCCGATTGCCTGCATACACGATGTGGGTGTGTGAATCGCACCATGCCGGCAGCACGTAGCGACCTTCGGCATCAATTACTTCGAGGTTGTTCCAGTCTGTAATTCCGCTCCACTCGCTCATGGGACCGTAGCCCGCAATGTGTTCGCCTTCAATGGCCAGAAATGCGTTTTCAATCACAGGCAGGCGGTTCATATCGGCACCGGCCACCCATTTGGGCGACTCGTTGTACACGCCTGCCAGACCTTTGATGTTTTTGATGAGAATGCGTTTCATGATGTGCGGGCCTTTGGTTCGGGCAAAGGTGCGAAAAATCACATAGTACCCCTTCAGGCCGCATGTCGGTCGCATGCCGGCTCAGCTATATTGACTAACTTGCACCACAACCAATCCAACCTGAACCATGCGTTTCCTGATTCTTTGTTTCCTCCTTGCTCCGTGGAGTAGTGTGCTATTTTCGCAAACAACGTGGTCTGAACACATTGCTCCCATCATGTACCAGCACTGCACCTCTTGTCATAGAGATGGTGGTATTGCGCCTTTTTCGCTGATGACCTTTCCCGAAGCCTCCGTTGCTGCTTTTGCCGTAGCTGATGCTGTAACCGAGGGAGCGATGCCGCCATGGCCGCCTGACACGACTTACCGAAGGTTTTCGCATGAGCGGGTATTGAATGCCGACGAAATTGATTTGATTGTTGCGTGGTTGGCCGAATCAACTCCTGAGGGAGACCCTGCACTGGCTCCACCGCCACCTGTGTACAGCGATGACGGATTTATTTCACTGCCTCCCGACCTTGAAATTGTTATGCCTGTCCACACCAGTCAGGCCACTATGATGTCTGACGATTACAGTTGCTTTGCTATTACCGCCGGGTTGTTGCAGGACAAAAAAATCAGGGCTTTTGAGTTGGTTCCGGGCAATCCGGCTATTGTGCACCACGCGCTGGTATTTATTGACCCCAATGCGAGCTATCCAACCAACACAAGCGGAAACTGCATGGGACCACAAGATGGGCTGATTGGCGGCTACACGCCTGGGGCAGTGCCAACTGTTTTTCCTTCGGATGGTGAGGAATTTAACCTTGGTGTAAATCTTCCGGCCGGCTCCAATGTGGTGTTGGCCATGCACTATCCGCACGGCAGTCAGGGGCAAACTGACCAGAGTAGGCTGCGCTTGTGGTTCTATCCGGATGAGGTGCCGATACGGGAGGTTACAACCACGCCCGTTTTGCAGAATTGGAGTTTTACCCTACCTCCCAATGAGATGACGATGGTTAGTGCGCAGTTCAGCACCATTCCGGTTGATATTTCGTTGTTGAGTGTTTTTCCACACATGCACATGCTGGGCAAGAGCATAGAGAGTCATGCCGTTACTCCCACCAATCTTACCATTCCGCTTATTCGCATCAACCATTGGGATTTTCATTGGCAACAGTTCTATGCTTTTGAGCAATTGGTGCGTATCCCGGCGTGGTCAACGCTTTTCGGAGAGGGTATGTATGACAACACGGTAAACAATCCGCACAATCCCAATAACCCGCCCATTACAGTGGGGCCGGGGCTGAACACCTCCGATGAGATGTTTCTGATTTACTTCCAGTACCTGCCTTATCAGCAGGGTGATGAACTGATAGATTTGGAGCCGCTCACACAAATGCCTGTGGTTACTTCTGTCAAGGAATACACGGCTGATTCGCCCATGCGGCTTTTTCCCAATCCGGCGAGGGATTTTGTGAATCTGGAGTTGGACATACAGCAATCAGACATGGTGAGTGTGTATCTCTATGACCTTCAGGGTAGGATAGTAGATAGGGTGCTTGAGAGACAACTACTACCTGCGGGTGCGCAGCAAATCGTTTACAGTATTGGCGATGAGCTTACTCCGGGTATGTATGTATTCTCGATAAACGTGGGTGGCGCAATGAGTTCGGCCAGACTGGTGGTGCACTAGGGCTCCAAAACCCCGCTGAGCTCCCGATTTCTCCCGCAAAACTTTTGTTTTCAACATCAAAACACTACCTTTGCGCTCCTTTTTAGAAAGGGGTTGCATCCGGTAGTGCAGCCATCTCATTTTTAACCCCTCCCGGGGTGCCGGAGCCGGGATACAAGTAACAAGGCAATATCATGGCCGAAGAAAACAAAAAGACCGAAGAAGAGGTAAAGACCTCCGAAGCGGAAATCCAGGAGCAGCAGGAAGAAACACCTGAAACTCCTCAAG